>NZ_JAMHKS010000064.1:0-122212 GCF_025566055.1 Leclercia tamurae | reverse complement strand
GTGGCATCCATACCGGCCTTTCCGGCAAGATAGTGACGTACGGCCGCAAGTTTTACAGCAGAAGAATGTTTCATAAACTGCACCCTCAGATGTCAGATCGTGTCCAACATTTTGGGTGCAGTTCACTACGCCTTACCCGGCCTACGGGACTACGTGATCGGTGTTGTAGGCCGGGCAAAGCGAAGCTGCCGCCCGGCATCCGCGGCAGGACTTAATCCATATGGCCAATTATTTAACCGGGAGCCCCTTAAGTAAGGCCTCCGCTGTAAAGACATTGCCGTCTGCCTTGTCTTTATCTGATAGCGACAGCAATTTCAGTAATGCAGTGGCGTCTTCGATGGAACGCTCTTGCATGGCCTGATCATGCTCACTCCTTAGCCTGCCAGTAACAGCGGTTACATCTTCTTTTTCTACCTGAATTGATTTCATTTACCTTTTTCCTCCCTGAAGAATGGCCTCATCCTGCAAACTCAGCAAAATGAGGCAACTAAGATTACAGCATTAAAGGAGCATGTCGCCCTGCTCTGTCCGCAGCCAACGAGGGGCTTTCAGCCGGTCGCTAAAATAACTCACCAGTTCAAACAGCAGATCTTCAATCACACGCTGCTGCTCGCTTGTCAGCATGCCACTCATTGTTAGCTGAGTGAGTTCCTGGCAGTACCGGCACAGAGTATCGGTTTCTGGCTCGAACACCGGGAGATGGGTGGGCAACGTATCAATGGTCAACATATCCACCATTTCCGGCGGAACAGGATCGTTAAGCGTCGGCATAAGTAGCGAAAGACTGGTGGAAAGCCGCCCGCACAGGGCCAGTTTATCCCGGGTATCGTCGGCTTCTACCATCGCTTCAACGTAGCGTTCGCAGTTATCTGCAAGCTCGATGAAATCGGTGAGATGGTTGAAAGGTCGGGTAATTAATGTGTGAATCGAGGTTAGGATCGTAGCCATATTGGCAGCCTCACTAAGTGATTAATTAATATCACCACAGGAGAGGCTAATCTCGCTGGTGGTGAACTGAACGGAGTTAGCCTTACCGGCCTTAGTGACACCGGCGCGCTTTGCAGCGCCCCCGTCCAGCCCACCATTGAGGTGTAGCAGGTCGCACGGCGCAAATGAAGCTTTGCGCCGTCACTAAGGTTTCAGGAGGCTAATCCCGACGCCTGATTTTGCAGGCGCGACAAGAAGATACTGCGATACAGACGAGGCGGCAAGAGGCATTCCCGGAAGCAGCCTCGCAATTATGTGAAAAATACTGGATGGTAAGTCCGTTTTAACCAGCCTACAGGCCCGTGCAGCCTTTGGCGGGACAAATTGGAGCTGCTGCTTGGTGCTTTACGCGCCGCATATAGCTAATAATCCTATATTCATAAGATCTTCGCGCTATTCCAAATCAAGGCTTTTGATTATCATATTGTAATTCCGATAAGCGATTTCATCTTAAGCATTATTTTAAATCTAAGTTAATAAGACTAAAGACCACATATGAATATAAATGATTTCTTTGGCTTCGGATTCGCTGGATACAGAAGCATAAATGAAGATTTAGTAAAAATCGCCCCACTTAAAAAAATTAACTTTATTATTGGTCAAAATAACGCAGGAAAATATAATATTGTAAATTTTTTACATAAACATTATTCTCTTTTCCTTCGGCAGACAAACGTTGGCAAACATCGTGCATCGAGTCTTCAAGAAAAACCAACGTATACTACCCTCGACAAAGCGATTGGATCTTTAAATGATAAAATCCGCATTGTCTTTCCTCTCTCTTTAGATAACCTTGAACAATTCAAGAACAAATTAGCCCCGATTAACCCCAATGCTGCACCATATGATTCTGTCGAGAAACAAAGATTGCAAATTACGGGACATCTTTCTAAATTATTTCATGAATTCAAAGGGGATAATGATATTTATTGGTTTGAATTTGAAGCTAACAATCCTCTTAATGAATTCAGACTTAAATACGATCGCGAAAAAATGATGAGTCTGTTGAGCCACTCTGAATGGGGCTGGTTATGGCAAAAACTGACACGCCAAAGCTCAGGAAATCTAGAACAGCATTGGTTTCCTGAAGTAATAAACCATATAAGTTACAAACCAGAAAATGCACCAAACATTGAGGTGATTCCGGCTATCAGAATGGTCGGTGAGACGGGAAGTGTGGGTGACGATTTCAGTGGGGTCGGCATAATCGATCGTTTAGCTCGGCTTGAAAACCCTGCATTAACCGAGAGAAATAATTTAGTAAAATTTAATAAAATAAATGAATTCCTGCAAAATGTCCTTGATAACAACACAGCAAAAATCACCATCCCTTATCAACGAGATACAATCCTCGTTGAAATAGATAATCGAATTCTTCCATTAGCTTCTCTAGGGACTGGAATACATGAATTCATTATCCTTGCATCAGCGTCGACCATTCTTGAGAACACAATTGTTTGCATCGAGGAACCAGAACTTCACCTACACCCGCTTCTGCAAAAAAAACTTGTCAAATACTTAGCTGATAACACAAGCAACAAATATTTATTTACTACTCATTCAGCACATCTACTGGACGCCGTTGAAGCAGAAATATTCCATGTTACGCAAATCAACGGTTTTACTAAGATTGAGGCGGTTGATAACAATCACTCACGCTCAGGTATTTGCCGGGATCTAGGATATAAAGCTTCCGATATCTTGCAGGCAAATTGTGTAATTTGGGTTGAAGGGCCTTCTGATAGGATATATCTTAATTATTGGCTTTCAGCGTTAAACACTAATTTTATTGAAGGCATCCATTATTCCATAATGTTTTATGGTGGTAGATTATTTAGTCATTTAACTGCTTTAGATAGCGACGAAGAGCAAGTTCATGATTTCATTTCGGTTAGAAAGCTAAACCGAAATTCTGTAATCATGTTTGACAGTGATGCTTCAAGCCCAAAAAAACCATTAACGGAGACCAAGAATCGACTCAAAAGTGAATTTGATAGCGGCCCAGGTTTTGCTTGGGTCACCAAGGGAAGACAAGTTGAAAATTATCTTTCAGCAGAACAGATAAGAGAATGCATTAAAGAAATCCACCCCTCGGCAATTCTTGCTCCTGAAGTAGGCATTTATACTAACTTGCTTAACTACAGTACCAAAAAGAAAGAAAGCGTTACTGCGAATAAAGTTGCGGTGGCCAGGAAATATGTTGAAAGTTATAAAGCTGATTTATCAATCTTGGATTTAAAGCTAATGATGGAAAAACTCAAAACATTCATTGAAACATGTAACTAAAGGCCAGGATAATGATATGTTAGCCATGATTAAAGTTTAGGAAACAAACTTGAATGGCGAACTTTATAGGCACGACAAGAAGATGCTGCGCTATAAACAAGGCAGCAATAGCCATTCCCAGAAGCGGCCTCGCAAATCATTGAAAAAACGCCGAGTGGCGCTACCGCTTACCCGGCCTACGGGATCGGTGTTGTAGGCCGGGCAAAGCGCAGCTGCCGCCCGGCAAAACCCGCATCAGGTAATCACTATCACCCGAATATCATTCACGTTGGTTAACGTCGGGCCGGTCACCACCAGATCGCCCGCTTCGGCAAAGTAGCTGTAGCTGTCATGCCCGCGCAGCATCGCCCTCGCATCCAGCGAAGTACGACCCAGCGTATCCGGGGTGACAATCGCTCCCGCCGCATCCTCGGTGCCGTCAATCCCGTCGCTATCCCCGGCGATGGCGTAAATCCCCTCCTCGCCCTTCAGCGCGCAGGCCAGCGCCAGCAAGAACTCGGTGTTGCGCCCGCCGCGTCCGGCACCTGCGCTCCCAATCGTGACCGTGGTTTCTCCCCCGCTGAGCAGCACCGCCGGGCCTTTGACCGGCAGGCCGTGCTGCTTCACCGATTTGGCGATCCCGGCCATCATAATTCCTAGCTGGGCGCTTTCTCCTTCCAGGGCATCCCCCAGAATCATCGGGGTGTAGCCCATCCGCTGCGCTACGGCTGCAGCTGCGGCCAGCGCGCCGGAGGGGGTGGCGATCAGACGGATATCGTCCTCTATCTCCTTAGCAGTCACCGGCGCGCGCGGGGTGCGCAGAACCCGCATCACCGGCTCCGGCAGATCCAGACCATAGCGGGCGATAATCTCCAGCGCCTCTTCCGCCGTGGAGCTGTCCGCCACCGTCGGGCCGGAGGCGATGCTCTGGGGATCGTCGCCGGGTACATCGCTGATAATCAGGGTGATCACCCGGGCGGGCCTGGCCGCCAGCGCCAGCCGTCCGCCTTTGATATCTGACAGCTGCTTGCGGACGGTATTCATCTCCTGGATGGTCGCCCCGCTGTTCAACAGCGCTTTGTTCACCGCCTGCTTATCGGCCAGGGTGATCCCCTTGCGCGGCAGAGCCAGCAGCGATGAGCCCCCGCCGGAGATCAGCGCGATGACGCAGTCGTCGGGGGTAAGATTTTTTACCTGCTCCATCATCAGCATCGAGGCCACTTCGCTCATCGCATCCGAGACCGGGTGCGCCGCCTCGACGATGCGGATTTTTTGCGTCGGTGCCGCATGACCGTAGCGCGTCACCACCACGCCCTGCAGATCGACATCCGGCCAGGCCGCCTCCAGCGCGGCAGCCATGGCGGCGCTGGCTTTCCCGGCCCCGACCACTATGCAGCGTCCGCGCGGTTTCTCCGGCAGGGCTTTAATCAGCGCTTCATGAGGATCGGCACTCTTCACCGCCGCCATGAAGATCTCAGTAAGCGCCCCTCGCAGGGCGCTGTCGTCGTGTTGTGCCATAGGTCAGCCTTCTGCGATGGCGCGGATCACCGCCTGGGTGACCTCGCGGGTGTTGGCCGTGCCACCCACGTCCGGGGTCATAATGCCCTCGGCACAGACTCTTTCCACGGCAGTCATCAGGCGGATTGCCGCTTCGCCTTCACCCAGATGCTCCAGCATCTGCGCCGCGGTCCAGAAACTGGCGACCGGGTTGGCGATGCCTTTGCCGGTGATATCAAAGGCCGAGCCGTGGATAGGTTCGAACATCGACGGGAAACGACGCTCGGGATCAATATTGGCGGTCGGGGCTACTCCCAGACTGCCCGCCAGCGCCCCGGCCAGGTCGGAGAGGATATCGGCGTGCAGGTTGGTCGCCACAATGGTGTCCAGCGACTCCGGGTGCAGGGTCATGCGCACGGTCATGGCATCCACCAGCATTTTGTCCCAGGTGACGTCCGGGAACTCGCGGGCGACTTCGGCGGCGATCTCGTCCCACATCACCATCCCGTGACGCTGGGCGTTGGATTTAGTCACCACGGTTAACAGCTTGCGCGGACGGGTCTGCGCCAGACGGAAGGCGTAGCGCATGATGCGCGTCACCCCGGTGCGAGTGAAAATCGCCACCTCGGTGCCTACCTCTTCCGGCAGACCGCGGTGCGCGCGACCGCCGTGACCGGAATATTCCCCTTCGGAGTTCTCACGCACAATCACCCAGTCGAGCGTACCCGGCACCGCCTTGCGCAGCGGGGACTGAATGCCCGGCAGGATTTTGGTCGGACGCACGTTGGCATACTGATCGAAGCCCTGACAGATCGGCAGGCGTAGCCCCCAGAGGGTGATGTGGTCCGGCACGTCCGGGGCTCCCACCGCGCCAAAATAGATGGCGTCGAAGGCTTTCAGCTGCTCCAGCCCGTCTTCCGGCATCATCACCCCGTGGGTTTTGTAGTAGTCCGAACCCCACTCGAAGGTGTGCACCGAGAAACGCATATCGCCCTGACGCTGGGCCAGCGCGTGTAACACTTCCACACCCGCGGTGATCACTTCCGGGCCGATACCGTCTGCGGGGATAGCTGCAATGGCGTAATCTTTCATCTGTTATTCCTTAAATTAATGTTTTGACTGAATTAATGTGTCGTTGGCCTGCGCCTTGCGGCTGGACGCCGACAACCACAGCACCACGAGTGAAGAGAGGATCAGCAGCCCGGCGACAAACCACAGCCCCCATGTGTAACTCCCGGTCTGTTGCTTAATCAGGCCAATCATGAACGGACCGACAAAGCCGCCCAGATTGCCGAGTGAGTTGATGGTGGCGATACCCGCCGCGGCCGCCGACCCGGACAGGAACAGGGTTGGCATGCTCCACAGCGGTGGTTTAGAGGCGCTGATGCCGCAGTTAACGATGGTCAGCGCGAGGATCACCCCGACGATGCTCGCCGTACTGCCTGCCATAAACAGCCCCGCCGCCGCGACGATACAGGCGGCAATCACGTGCCACGAACGTTCGCCGGTTTTGTCCGAATGCCGCGCCCAGAGCACCATCGCCACCACCGCCATCACCGCCGGGATCGCATTCAGCAGGCCGACGGTCATCGAGGAGACACCGAGGGTTTTGATGATCTGCGGCGACCAGATGCCCAGGGTATAGAGCCCGGCAGAGGTGCCGAAGTAGACCAGCGACAGGGCCAGAACGCGTTTATCCAGCAGCCCTTTCCAGACGCTGTGCTGCGCCGTGGCTTGTTTAGCAGCCTGTTCACGTTGCAGGGTGGAAATCAGCCAACTGCGCTCCTCTTCGCTGAGCCATTTTGCCTTTTCCGGGCGGTCGGTGAGCCAGAACAGCACCACCACACCGAGGATCACCGCCGGCACCGCTTCGAGGACAAACATCCACTGCCAGCCGGCAAAGCCCATCAGGCCGTGCATCTCCAGCAGCGCGGCGGAGATCGGCGAGCCAAGCGCGGTAGAGATTGGCGCTGCAGCCATAAAGATTGCCGTTACCTGGGCGCGCTTTTGCGCCGGGAACCAGTAGCTTAAGTAGAGGATGATCCCCGGGAAGAAGCCCGCTTCCGCCACGCCGAGCAAAAAACGCAGGGTGTAGAAGCTGGTGGTGCCCTGGACAAAGGCCATCCCGCCGGAGACCAGACCCCAGGTGATCATCACCCGGGCAATCCAGATGCGGGCCCCGACCTTGTGCAGGATCAGGTTGGACGGGACTTCAAACAGGAAGTAGCCGAGGAAGAAGATCCCGGCACCAAAGCCGAAGACCGCCGGGGAGAAGCCGAGTTCAGCATTCATAGTCAGCGCCGCAAAGCCGATGTTGACGCGGTCGAGGAAGGCGATGAAGTACAACAGCATGATGAAGGGTACGATGCGCAAGGTGATCTTGCGCATTACCCGTTGTTCGATTGTGCAGGTCATGTGAGGTGTTCCTCATAATTATTTTGTAGGGTACGCAGCCGGGCTGCCTTGATGAGTATGCTGATATTTCTTGCATGATCATGCGCATCGGTTTATACAAAAAAATGCAATAATCGCGAGCGAGCCAAAATGGAACTACAACACCTGCGCTGTTTCCTGGCGGTAGCCGAAACCCTGCATTTCGGTCAGGCGGCCCAAAAACTGGATATGCTGCCCTCCGCCCTGGGAAGGAATATTCGTCTTTTAGAAGAGACACTTGGCACCCGGCTGTTCACCCGCTCGACCCGCCGGGTGGCGCTCACCGAGAACGGGGTATTGCTGCGGGAAGAGGCCCGCAAACTGCTCGCCCATGCCGACGCGATTATGTTGCAATTTCGTCAAAATCCGCGCCGTTCGCAGCCGCTGTTGCGCGTCGGCACCATCGACAGCGCGGCCATCGGATTGCTGCCGGGATTGCTGCAATTGTTCCGCCAGCACTACCCGACGGTGGAGATCCAGCTCTTCGAAGATAAGACTGTCCATCTGCTGCCGAAACTGAAAAGCGGCAGGCTGGATCTGGTGTTTATTCGCCCTCCCGCGCAGCTCGACGCTCAGTTTGGCCGGGCATTTCTCTGCAATGAGCCGGGGATTCTGGCTCTGCCTGCCAGCCACCCGTTTGCCGATCGGGAGAGCGTTGATATTGTTGACCTGGAAGGAATGCCGATGATCCTGCCGGAGCGGCGTTCCCGCCCGCATAGCCATGATTTGACCATGAACCTGTTTCATACCGCCGGAATTGAGGTGACAGTGTCACAGATGGCAGACGAGAAGCAGACCATTATCAACCTGGTGGCGGCGGGAATTGGGCTGGCGATTGTCCCGGCCTGGAGCAGCCGCTATCTGATGCCGGGGGTGAAATTTGTGAGGCTGAACGGTGCAGATCGGATGGGCATGCCGCTGGAGGCGGTGTGGATGGCCGGGGCGCAGGATGAGATTCGGGATAATATGCTGGCGATGCTGGAGGAGCATCCGGAGCTGTATGTGTGAATCGCCGGGTGGCGGCTGCGCCTTACCCGGCCTACGAGAGCACGGACCTACGCCTTATAAATAAACCGTTGGATAAAATCGGCGATATCGGCCTGGACCATGGCGCGCTTTTCCGCTGAAGGCCGCACGCCCAGAAACTCATCGTAACCGTTCAACAGTGAAATCAGCTGTCGCGTGGTGCGGCTGACGTCACACTCGCGGAAGCATCCATTCACCACGCCTTCCTCAATAATATCGCGGACCAGTTCGTTCCATGCTTGTGTGATGGATTCCACAAACTCAGCATAAACGTCATTATGCAGCGCTAATTGCCACGTTGCGCCATAGAGCTGCCAGGCGGCATCCGGCTCAAAGGGTAAAAAATCGACGACCAGGCGCTCCATTTTTTGCGTGGAGGGTAAAGCCGCCACCTCAAGGGTAAATGTCTCCAGTTCGTCGCGCATAAAACGATCCAGCGCCGCAATACACAGGGCCTGCCAGTTGCTGAAGTAATGGTAAATATGGCTGCGTGAGATCCCTAACGACTCGGTCAACTCACGCGTGGTGACGTTAGCGATCCCCTTCTCCAGAAATAATGCGATCGCCCCGTCCAGAATCCTGGCTTTTACCGCTTCTTTTGCTTCTTTCATCTACACGCCCACGTTGACTTTGAGCAAGTGCTCAAATAGACTCGCCCTACAAATTTGAGCAACCGCTCAAATTTATCTTAACAGAAAATTGTATGCTTACCTTAAAAAATGCGGCTCCTGCCGTAGTCTCAAATAGCGCGCTCAAAACGCTCAAACTGCTTGGCCAACGCCATAGCCGAAAACTCATTCTGACCTTCTTACTGGTGGCGGCTGAAAACATCACCCTGCTGCTCTACCCTCTGCTGGCGGGGTTTGCGATCAATGCCATCATCTCCGGCCAGGCGTTACATGCCGTGCTGTATGCGGTAATGGTGTTTGTGATGTGGGCGATCGGCGCGGCAAGACGCAGTATCGACACCCGCACCTTTGCGCGCATCTATGCCGAACTGGCGGTTCCGGTCATCCTTGCGCAACGTGAAGAGCAGCACAGCGCGTCGACGATTGCTGCCCGCGTGGCGCTGTCGCGTGAATTTGTCGATTTCTTCGAAAAACATCTGCCGGTGCTGGTGACCTCTGTCGCGTCCATCATTGGCGCCGCGGTGATGTTGCTCCTGCTGCAGTTCTGGACCGGTGTCGCCTGTCTGCTTATCCTGGTCTTCTTTGCCCTGTTTTTACCGGGATTCACCCGCAGGAACGAAGCGTTATTCCTGCGACTGAACGATCGGCTGGAAAAAGAGGTGGCGTTTGTGAACAGCGCCTCCAGGATATCGCTCTCCAGGCACTACGATGTGCTGGCGCGACTCAGAGTTAAACTGTCGGATCGGGAAGCTTTTGGCTATTTAGCCATCGGCACGGTGACCGCGATCTTATTCGCCAGCACCATCCTGACCATGTCGTTCAAAGGCGGACTTGATGCCGGGCATATCTATTCGGTCATGACCTACATGTGGATGTTTGCAATGAGTCTGGATGACGGGCCGCAATTACTGGAAAAATATTCTCAGCTGAAAGATATTGGCAAGCGGGTGAATACCAGCACGGTTTAATCATAATTTCTCCCCTCATCGTTGCGATGAGGGGAGAACTAAAATTACATCGAATAACCCGGCTTCTTAATCAGTTCATCCATCTTCGGGCCAATTTCCGTGTCCCAGACCTGCGCTTTCCAGTCCTCCTGTTGCACCTGTTGCAGCGCAACGGACACGGAACTGTCTTTGCTGTTGAAGTGACGAATAATCACCTCGGCGATATCCGCCGCCAGGGCGTTTTTTTGCTCGTCGTTCAGATCGCGGGGAAAACATTTAATATCAACGTGTGGCATGGGCAGGGCTCCTTTTGAGTAATGGTTCCAGACTAGCAGAGTATGTCGTTGTCTTTTAGCACCTTGTGCAGTTTCGGGAGCTTGCCCACGCTATCGGCAATGGCGCTGATTTTCGGCGTGTTTGCGGCAAACCAGTCCGGTCGAGGTCCCCAGATGCGCATCACGCACAGATAGCAGTCGATAAGAGTGATCTGCTCGCCAAAGGCGTACGGCGTGGCTTTAAGGTGATTATCCAGCCACAGGTAGAGCGATTTACGGTACTCGCGGCAGTTGTGTTGCAGTTGCTCCGGGGCATCCGGTGCCCAGCGTTCCGGATAGTCGGCATAGGTGAAGGTGGGATAAACGTTAGCCACCAGCCAGATCAGCAGACGCTGAAACTGCTGACGCTCGCTACTCCCGACAGGTGGGGCCAGATCGGGACGGCGATCGAGGATCATCAGCGCAATCGCCGCCGTTTCCGTCATGATTTCGCCATTTTCCAGCTCGAGGGTCGGGACCTGACACAGCGGGTTGAGTTTTTCCAGCAGCTCACGTGTTTCGCCAGGCTTATCGAACCCGTCGACGTTGATGAACTGGTACGGAATGTCGGCCAGGGTCAGCATCACTTCACTGATGGCTGAGCCCCAGCCGGGAACGCCATAAACTTTGATCATCGGCTATACCTCGGTCAAAGCCTTAAGTGTAGAGCAGCCTCAGTAGGTTATCCCGGGCGGGTTGACCTCCGACTGCGCCACCGCTTCGCCCTGCTCGCCCCAGCGGGCCAGCACCTTCTGGTAGTCACCCCGCTGGATGGCCCCGTCGAGCGCGGCCTGCAGGGCATACACCAGCTCGTTGCCCTTTTTGGTGGTGGTGGCCACGTAAGCCTTCTTCGGCCCTAAGCCCACCACCCGCGTTTTGCCGGTCAGGGCCTCTTTATAGGCGGAAACCGACTGCGGGCCAAAGAACACGTCCGCCCTACCGGACTGGATATAGAGATTGCCCGAGGCGTCGTCGGTGAGGTAGACCGGCAGCGCAGGCTCGCGTCCGGCGGTTTTGTTCTCCTCGTTCCAGCCCAGCAGAATGCGCTCCTGGTTAGTGCCGGAGCCGACAATGACCTTTTTACCGGACAGATCCGCGGCGCTGTTGATCGACTGCACCTCGCTGGTGGATTTCACCGAAAAGGCCAGGTTATCGACGCGATAGGTGGCGAAATCAAACTTCTGTTTGCGCTGCTCGGTCACCGCAATGTTGACCAGCGCCACGTCGTAGCGCCCGGAGCTGATGCCCAGCGGCCAGTCCTCCCACGCCGTCGGCACCAGCTTGAGTTTTAACCCGAGGCTGCCCGCCAGCAGCCGGGCGATATCCGGATCGCTGCCGATACGGGTGCGGTTATCGCTGGCCAGCAGCGCCAGCGGCGGCGAGTTAAGGGCCGAAATGGCGACGGTCAACGTGCCCGATTCGACAAATTTGTAGTTCGCGGGGATCTTCGCCACCGCCTGCGGATCTACCGTCACCGGCAGCGGCTGCTCGTTAGCCTTTAGATCAATCGCGGCATGGCTGGTGGATGCCACCACCAACAATGCCAGTAATCCCTTTTTCATCTTCTCTCCTTACAGTACTTTCGACAGGAACTGCCGCGTTCGGGCGTGGGATGGACGGTTCAGCACCTCGTCGCTGCTCCCTTGTTCGACGATTTTGCCATCAACCATAAACACCACCTGATCCGCCACTTCCCGGGCAAAGCCAATCTCATGGGTCACCACCACCAGGGTAGTGCCGGAGCGGGCCAGTTTTTTGATCACGTCCAGCACCTCGCCCACCAGCTCGGGATCCAGCGCCGAGGTGGGTTCATCAAACAGCATCACCCGGGGGCGCAGGGCCAGAGCGCGGGCGATGGCGATGCGCTGCTGCTGCCCGCCGGACAGATGCCGGGACCAGGCGTCTGCTTTATCGCGCAGACCCACCACGTCGAGCAGATCATACGCCCGCTCAACCGCGGCTTTACGGCTCAGTTGCTTGTGGGCAATCGGCGCTTCGATCAGGTTTTCCAGCACCGTCAGGTGTGGGAACAGGTTGAAGTTCTGGAACACATACCCGACGTTAACCCGCTGTTTGAGGATCGCCTTCTCCTTAAGCTCGTACAGGGTGTTGCCCTCCCGGCGATAGCCGATGTAATCCCCGTCAATCTGGATAAAGCCTTCGTCAACGCGCTCGAGGTGGTTAATGGTGCGCAGCAGCGTCGATTTACCCGAGCCGGACGGGCCGAGGATCACCGTCACCGAGCCCGGGGGGATCTCCAGCGAGACGTTATCCAGCGCCTTGTGGCGACCAAAGAACTTGCTCACGCCGGTAATGGAAATATGTCCTTCAGGAGAGGCTTGCATGGACAGGCTCCTGTGTCGTTTGGGTGGTCACGGAACGGGTGCGGGTAGCGCGTGTAGAGTTCACCGCCGAGCGGCGCTCGCTGCGGGCCAGAGCACGTTCCACCAGATGCTGGATCGCGGAGAGCACGGTGGTGATCACCAGATACCAGACGGCACCGACCATCAGGAGCGGGATCACCTCCTGGGTGCGGTTGTAGATCATCTGGATGGTGTAGAACAGCTCCGGCATCGCGAGGACGTAAACCATCGCCGTGCCCTTGGCGAGGCTGATGATTTCGTTGAACCCGGCCGGCAGAATGGTGCGCAGCGCCTGCGGCAGGATGATGCGCAGGGTACGGCGCGAGGCCGGTAAACCCAGCGCGGCAGCGGCTTCATACTGACCGTGGTCCACCCCGAGGAAACCGCCGCGAATAATCTCCGCAGTGTAGGCGCTCTGCACCAGCGTCAGCCCGACCACCGCGGTGGAGAACTGCCCCAGCACGTTGATGGTCTCAAAGCTGCCCCAGGTGATGCCGGTGAACGGCACGCCAAGGGAGAGCGTGTCGTAGAGATAGGAGAAGTTGTAGAGGATGATCAGGACCACGATCAGTGGCAGGGAGCGGAACAGCCAGATATAACCCCAGGCGAGGCTGCTCAGCAGCCACGAGGACGACAGTCGCGCCAGGGCTAACAGGCCGCCGATCACCACGCTGAGCGCGGTGCCGATCAGGGTCAGGAGCAACGTCTGCCCCACCCCTTCAAGGATCACCGGGTCGAAGAACCAGCGCGCGAACACGCTCCACTCCCAGCGTGGATTAAAGGCCACCGACTGCACGACAACCGCCAGCACAAACAGCGCCACAATCGCCCCCACCGTGCGCAGCGGGTAGCGCGCCGGGACCACTTTTATGGTTTCAACGTTGTTCATGGTCGTTCCTCATGCCGATTTACTGAACGCTTCGCGTACCAGCGTTTTGGTGAAGCGCAGTCGCCCGTCAAACGGCGGCTGGCTGTACTCTTCCGGGTCGCGGTCGAGGTCGAACTGCGCCGCGTAGCCCTGGCTCAGGTAGAGCCGCACCGCTTCCGGCTGACGGAAACCGGTGGTGAGGTAGATCTGGCTGTAACCGGCCAGCACCGCCCGGTGCTCCAGCTCCTGCACCACCCGGGCGGCAAGCCCCTGCTGACGCAGGGATTTGTCGGTCCAGATCCGTTTGATCTCAGCGGTTTGATCATCGAAGGGTTTGTACGCCCCGGTGGCGATGATTTTCCCGTCGCGCTCCAGCACAATAAACAGCCCCTGCGGCGCCAGATACCACTCGGTCAGCTCGATCTCGGCATCTTTGGAAAAATAGTCGCCGTAGCGCGCCGCGTACTCGCCGAACAGCCCCTCGATGATGGCCTGAAGATCGGCGTCCTCCGGCGAAACGTCACGAAAAAGGTCGCTCATAGGTTCTCCTTAGTCGCCAAGTCCGGCCGGATTAACTTCGGAACTTGGGATGCGCTCCACGCCTTCACCCCAGCGGTTCAGCACCTTGTCGTAGTCGCCATTCTTGATCGCCCCATTGAGGGCGGTCTGCACCGGTTCCGCCAGGCCGCTGCCTTTCTTCAGGGTCACGGCGATGTGCGCCGCTTTCGGCCAGCCACCGTCAACGCTGCCCACCAGTTTGGTTTTGCCGGTGAGGGCCGCTTTCCAGGCACCAATCACGTTCGGGCCGAAGTAGGCGTCCGCGCGACCGGACTGCAGCGCCAGCGTCTGGGCAGCATCATCCTTGGTGTAGATTGGCGTGAATGGCTTCAGCCCCTTCTTCTGGTTTTCTGCATCCCACGCCAGCAGGATCGCCTCCTGGTTGGTGCCGGAGCCGACAATAATCCGCAGACCGGCGATATCTTCCGCCTTCTCAAGTTTCTTAATCGGGCTGGTGGATTTTACGTAGAAGCCCAGCGAATCCTTACGGTAGGTGGCGAAATCGAACTTCTGTTTGCGCTCTTTGGTGACGGTGATGTTGCTGATCGCCGCGTCGTATTTCCCGGAGGTCACACCCAGCGGCCAGTCTTCCCAGGAGGTGGGCACCACGTTCAGCTCCAGCCCGAGGCTGTCGGCCACCAGACGGGCAATATCGGCCTCGCTGCCGATAAGGGTTTTGTTGTCATCGGCAAACACCGTCAGCGGCGGCTGGCTCTGCGCAGAAATCGCTACGGTGAATTTCCCCGGCACCACCGGCTTAAAGCTCGCGGGAAGCTGGGCGATGGCCTGCGGGTTTTTCGCGGTATTGATCGGCGTTTTGTTGGCTTCGAGGCTGACTCCGGTGCCGTTAATGTTGACGTTCTCTGCCCAGACGGCAGGGGTAAAGGCCAGCGCGAGCGCCAGAATAAGCGATGATTTTTGCATGGCAGGTTCTCTTATTGTTGTGTGAACTGATTTGCTGGTTGGTCTAAGCCCAGGCTCTCACGCAGGGTGGTGCCGGGGTAGTCGGTGCGGAACAGGCCGCGGGCCTGCAACAGCGGTACCACCTGATCCACAAAGCGCGGGAAGGTATCCGGCGTGCCGCCCTGGATGATAAAACCGTCCGCGGCATAGCCTTCAAACCACTGCTGCAAGCCGTCGGCCACCTGTTCCGGGGTACCGGAAAAACGCGGGCGCGGCGAGGCAGCTTCCAGCGCGACCTGGCGCAGGGTTAAGTTGCGTTCCCGAGCGTTACGCTTGATCTCATCGGTGGTGCTGCGGAAGCTGTTCTTCCCCAGATCGCCAATGTCCGGGAAGGCTTCATCCAGCGGATACTGGCTGAAATCGTGGTGCTCAAAATAGCGACCGAGATAGTTCAGGGCATCGTTGATGGAGACCAGCGCGGCAGTGGTCTGGTACTGCTGCTCCACGTCGTCAGCGTCTTTCCCGACGATCACGCTCACGCCCTGGAAGATGTGGAGCTCGTCGGCGCTGCGGCCATGCTGTTTCAGCTGGCTTTTCACGTCATGCCAGAAGGCCTGGGCTTCCTCGTAGGTTTCATGGTGGGTAAAGATGGCGTCGGCGTGTTTCGCCGCCAGCTTTTTGCCGTCGTCCGAGGCCCCGGCCTGGAAGACGATTGGCCTGCCCTGCGGCGTGCGGCCAATGTTCAACGGCCCGGCCACCTTGAAGAAATCCCCGTGGTGATCGAGGGTGTGCAGCTTTTGCGGATCGAAGAACTGCCCGGTCTCTTTGTTACGCACAAAGGCGTCGCCCTCCCAGGAGTCCCACAGCCCTTTCACCACGTCGAGATACTCATCGGCGATGCGGTAACGCAGGGCGTGCTCCGGGTGCTTGTCGCGGGAGAAGTTCTTCGCTGACCCTTCCAGCGGCGAGGTGACCACGTTCCAGCCCGCCCGGCCGTTGCTCAGGTGATCGAGGCTGGCGAACTGGCGCGCTACGGTGAACGGCTCGCTGTAGGAGGTGGACAACGTCCCCACCAGCCCCAACCGTGATGTGACGGTCGCCAGCGCCGACAGCACGGTCAGGGGCTCAAAGCGGTTGAGAAAATGCGGAATCGACTTCTCGTTGATGTACAGACCATCGGCGACAAAGATAAAGTCGAGCTTGCCCGCTTCGGCCTTCAGGGCTGTCTCTTTGACGAAGTTAAAATTGATGCTGGCATCGGCCGGGGCTGCCGGATGACGCCAGGCGGACATATTTCCCGAGGCGCCGTGTAGAATCGTGCCCAGGCGCAGCTGTCGTGGTGCGGACATATTCCCTCCTTACCCTTAAAGTTGATTCAATGCTTTTTCCGCAAGTCGGGCGAAGTAGCGCGCGGCGGGTTCGATTAAGGCTTCGTCCGGGTTAAAGGCCGGATGATGTAAGCCATACTGGCTGGCGCTGCCGATGCTGACGAAAGCCCCCGGGATCTGCTGCAGGTAGACGGCGAAATCCTCCCCGCCCATATGCAGTTCTGCATGCCGGGTTTCATAGCCGCTTTCGCTAGCCACCGAGGTGGCAAACTCGGCCCAGTTGGCGTCGTTAACCAGCGCGGTAGGCCCGGCATACCAGGTGATGTCGATCTGCGCGTTAAAGGCGGCGGCAAAGCCAGCGGCGATTTCGGCCACCCGGGCCTTCACGTTCTGCTGCACTTCGGTGCGATGGGTTCTGAGGGTGCCTTCCAGCTCAACGCTCTCCGGCAGCACGTTCCAGGTGTTGCCCCCGGTAATGCGGGTCACGCTCAGCACCACCGAATCGAGCGTATTCACGTTGCGGCTGGCGACGCTTTGCAGGGCGGTGACCAGCTGGCTGGCGAGCAGGATGGCGTCATTGCCTTCATGCGGCCGGGCGGCGTGCGCGCCTTTGCCGGTGATGCGGAACACGAAGCGGTCGACGTTGGCGTAGAACGGTCCGCCGCGAGTGGCGAAACTGCCCACCGGCAGACCGGGTTCGTTATGCATACCGAAGATGGCGCTGACGTCGCGCAGGGCCCCGGCGCGCACCAGGCTTTTGGCACCGCCAAAGTTCTCCTCCGCGGGCTGGAACAGGATCCGCACCCGGCCGTTCAGCGAGGCTTCCCGTTCTTTCAGCTTCAGGGCCGCGCCGAGGATCACGCTGGTGTGGATGTCGTGGCCGCAGGCGTGCATCACGCCGGGGCGCTGAGAGGTAAAGGCTACGCCGCTGCGCTCCTCAATCGGCAGGGCGTCAATATCAGCGCGCAGGGCGATCTGTTTTTCACCCTTCCCCACCTCGGCGACCACGCCGGTTTCCAGGTCGTAAGGCAGAACCTTAATACCGGCGTCGCCTAACCACTGACGCAGTCGGGCGGTAGTCTGGACTTCTTCACCGGAGAGTTCCGGGTTCTGGTGCAGCTCGCGACGCCAGGCGATCAGCTGTTGTTCGAGGCTCATACTGCCACCTCCCGCGGCTCGCGGGCCTGGGCCAACAGGCGCAGGGACTGCACCCGGATTGCGCCCTCAGAGATCGGGGTATCAATGATAAATTCATCAATGCCCCACTGCTGATGCAGCGCCTCCAGCTGTTCGAGTACCGACTGCGCGGTGCCTGCCAGCAGCGACTGGGCGCGACGGGCGATACGCAGCGGCTCGCTGCCCGCCTGACGGGCAAAAGCGTAAGCCTGCTCTTCGCTGGCGACGGTGACCCGCTGGCCGTTGACCAATTCAACGCCCCATACTTCTACTGCGCTTGCCAACGATTCGGCCTGCGCCTGGGTTGGGGCCACGATGGCCTGTACCGCGACAATCACCTCCCGGGCGCTATGGGCGCGCCAGGTGCCGATCACCTCACGCAGCAGATCCGGGTCGCCGTTCAGGTGGGCGGCAAAAACAAAGTCCCAGTCGAGGCTGGCGGCAAGGCGCGCGCTCTCCGCGCTGGCACCCAGCAGGAAGCCAGCCGCCGCCACCTGAGGTAACGGGGTGGCACGAACCGCCTCCTCCTGTGATGTTGGGTTGATCCAGCCATTCAGCTGCGCCAGCTGGTCGGCGAAGTCGCCCTTCTCCTGCTGGCTGAGGCCGAGCTGTAATGCCCGGGTCGAGAGCGGCAGGCCGCCCGGCGCTTTGCCGACGCCCAAATCCACCCGTCCGGGGGCGATGGCCGCCAGCAGGTTGAAGTTTTCCGCCACTTTGTACGGGCTGTAGTGTTGCAGCATCACCCCGCCGGAGCCGACGCGAATGCGTTTGGTCTGCCCGAGGATCCAGGCGATCAGCAGCTCGGGTGACGGGCTCGCCAGCTGTGGGGTGTTGTGGTGTTCGGCAATCCAGAAGCGGTGATAACCCAGGGTTTCGGCCTGCTGCGCCAGGCTCAGCGTGCGCGCCAGCGCATCGGCGGCCGTTTCGTTTTCTGCGACAGGACTTTTATCCAGAATGCTGATTCGCCAGGACATGTTGCAATCTCGTTTGACTAAACATGTCGCCATTATTAAGGGGCGATTTCACCGCTGAGAAACAATTAATTTACATTTGGTTTGCCGGATTTCAGATATAAGGCGTCAGATTACAGCGTTGCACGAAGCTCAGCGATCAGGGCATCGGCCTGTTGCCGGGAAGTGATGCGCACGAAGCGGATGTGGGCAAAAGCCGGATTCTGCATGTCGGATTCATAGCGTGCGCGGTTGCTGCGCCAGGTCTTGATCGTCCACAGTAATATCGACTCGCGGCTAAAGAAGGTGCGGCGAAAGCTCTCCCGATTGCCGGTGCCGGGCCACAGCTCCTGCTGAGTCCAGGCGCGTTTTACCGCCCGCGTCACCGCCTGACGCAGGGTGCGGGCCAGACCGTAATCGACCCATACCACCAGATCGACGTGGCGCCATTTAATCGGACGGGTGCGGTTGTAGTTGCCGTCCAGCACCCAGCCCGGCGTGGCGCTGAGCGCCGCCTCCAGCCTGGCGAACAGGACATCGTCGGGAGTGCCCTGCCAGTCGGGACGCCAGTACAGGGTATCCATTTCGATACAGGGTAGCGCCAGTTCGGCGGCGATCCGGCGGGCAAGCGTGCTCTTGCCGCTGCCGCTGGTACCAACCAGGTTGATTTTCATCACATTTCCTGATGAGTCGGGGAAAACGGGCTAACAATGATAATGTTTTATCAATGTTAATGAAACACGATTTCGGCGGTATGGTTTAGGCCACGGATTCATTATTTCCTTAATATTTACCTTAAGTCGGTTTATTTCCCGCCTGCTTTACTATTTGCATCCTGCTGATTGCATTTTTATTACATAGATACCGGTTAATACAAAAAAATAGTTAATTGCGGCGCTTTCTAATTCATTACTTTTTGTGGAGAATACGCCAGCCGTAATATTACAGAATAAACATCCAACCTTGCCTGACTCTTTTGTCGGGCGGCTACTCTTTTACACAGACATCACCATGGAGTTATTCATGAGGCGTAACAATCACGTTACACAAAACGAGTACTTGCTTAACGAAGGGTCGACCTTAATGTCGACCACCGATACCCTGAGTCATATTACGTACGCGAACTCGGCCTTTATTGATGCCAGTGGTTATAAAGAAGAACATCTTATTGGTGAACCGCATAATGTGATCCGCCATCCGGATATGCCTCCGGAGGCGTTTGGCGATATGTGGTTTACCCTGCAGCAGGGCGAGAGCTGGACCGGGCTGGTAAAGAACCGCCGCCACAACGGGGATCACTACTGGGTGCGGGCCAACGTTACGCCGGTCTACCAGAATGACACTCTGACCGGTTATATTTCGGTGCGGAATATTCCCGAACGTCATGAGGTCGATGCCAGTGAAGCGCTTTATCAGCGGGTACGAAATAACGAATTAAAAAGCCATCGCTTTTATAAAGGCGTGCTGGTGCGTCGGGGTATATTCTCCTTCCTCTCTATTTTCAAACGGCTCAGCACTGCAAAGCGGGTCAATTACTCCCTTGGTATTACCGCCCTGGTTGCCCTGACGCTTCCTTTATTATTCCCTGGCGCGTTATTGCAAACCTGCGGACTGGCGGTGCTGTTTATTTTGCTGGCGTTATTTCTTAATGCCCAGATCTGCCGCCCGGTGAAAACCATTGTTAAACAGATGCAGCGCGTGGTCTCGGGCCGCAAGACCGATTATTACCACTTCGATCGCGTCGATGAGATTGGCCTGATGATGCGGCTGGTTAATCAGTCCGGATTAAACCTGAATTCACTGGTAGATGATGTCGGGACGCAAATCAGCGGTATCCGCGCCATCAGCCAGCAGGTGGCTAAAGAAGGCGATGCCCTGCAGGCCCGCTCGGAGGAGACCTCGGGAGATCTGCAGCAGACCGCCGCGGCGGTGGAAGAGATTGCCAGCGCGGTACAACAGACGGCCCAGACGGCGGAAGACGCCATCCGCATGGCCGACCAGACCAGCGCCAGCGCTTACAGCGGCGAAGCGGTGATGAAGCAGACCATCGGCGTGATGCAGTCGGTATCGCGTGATAACGGCCAGATAGTCGATATCATCGCGGTGATCGACCGTATCGCCTTCCAGACCAATATCCTGGCGCTGAATGCCGCGGTGGAAGCCGCCCGCGCCGGGGAAGCAGGCCGCGGTTTTGCGGTGGTGGCCGCCGAAGTGCGTAATCTGGCCCAGCACTCAGCGTCTGCCGCGAAGGAGATCGCGTCGCTTATCGAGAAGAACGTCGCCAGCGTCAACGCCGGGGTCAATATGGTCGAGCAAACCGAAACCCAGCTAACCACCATGATCGGCAACGTGCTGAACATGTCGGCACTGATTAAAGAGATCGGCCACGCCACTCAGGAGCAGACCCAGGCGCTGACCCTGATTAATGAGTCCATTTCCCGTATCGGAGTGATGACCCATAACAACACCGGGATGGTGGAGCACGTCACCCAGGCGGCCAACCACCTCACCCAACGCACCACCCGCCTGCAGCAGGCGATTGCGGTGTTTGGCGGCTGACGCCGCGGCAAAAATGGCTAACCCGGCGAAAAGGTCATATCTTTTTAAAGCGCTAGTTGCAGCCGGGAGCCTGGATGAAAGCAGATAAACTGACGTTAACGGTTTCGTTACTCGCCTGGGGGGCGCTCTACTATCTGCTGGGCTGGATCTCCTTATACCTCGACGGCCCGGAAAGCCGGGTGGCCTTTATCTGGCTGCCGTCGGGCGTGGCCGTCGCCGCCTTCCTTATTACCGCGCGAAAGCAGTGGCTCGCGCTGTGGTTTACCCTGTTCCTCGCCCGCCTGGCGCTGGGATTGACCTTTCATCATACGTTTCACGTCTCGCTGGTGCTGGCCCTGTTTTCGCTCACCAGCCAGGTAGGGATTGCCTGGTGCGTGCGCTACTTTTCCCGGGGCTACGACCAGTTGCACAAAATCGTTACCTGGGTGATCTCGACGATTGTCATCAGTGCCCTGGCGGCGCTGGCGGGGGTTGGCTGGCTCTCCCTGCTGGCCGGGAGCGTACAGATGCAATGGCTGTGGATCGCCTGGAGCGCTAATGTCACCGGCACGCTGTTTGTTACCCCGCCGCTGATGGGTCTGCTGTCCCCGGCTGATAAACAGGCGCGGCGTGAGTCGCTGGCGGGTGTCTGTTTAGTTTTCGCCGTCTTGCTGGCGACCCTGTATATCTTCAGCAACGTGCCCGACCCCAGCGACAATGTCGCCGTGATTTACGCCCTGGCCTGCCTGCCGTTGGTTCTGTTGACTGCCGCCACCGTTATCTGCGGGAATCGGCTGGCGTCGCTGGCGTTTATCCTGTTTAGCGCCGGGGTGATCTATGCCTCCTGGCGGGAAACCGGCCCCTTTTATTTTGCCCGTTTGACGCCGGAAGAGTCGGTCTTACTGGCGCAGTGTTATCTTTCTGCCGCCGCCCTGCTGCTGGTGTTTATCCGCGCCCAGAAAATGCACAGCACGGCCGGTCGTCATTCCCGGGCGATGGCCTACACCCTCGATCCCGAAACCGGCCGGATGAGCTGGGATCCTCATGCGGACCCGACGCTCGCCGCCGCGTTAGCCCCGGTCACCCACCGGGAAGCGCTGCTGGCCCTGGTGCCCGATCCGCAGCAGCAGGCCCGGATGGCCGCCCGCTGGCAGGCGGTGGCGAACAACCAGCCCGTTGCTGAGACGTTTCGTTTTACGCTGGCGATTGCAGGCCATCCGCCCATCACCTTAACAGAGCGAAATATGCTGATGATGAGCGATAAGGATCGCCCGGTGATTGTCGCATTCTGGTCTGAGGACCAGGGAAGCCTGTTTCAGCCCGCACCGCAGGAGGAGGGTTAACCATGCTGCAGATCGCCTTTTTACTCGCCGGGGCGGCGTTTGTCCGCAAGGCGGCACCCTTCTTTATGGTGGCAGGCATGCTCTGGGGCGGGCTGGGGCTGGCCATTTTTATTGATGGTCTGCAGGGTGGGCTGCATTTCCCGCTGCACGTCTTTGGCCTGTTTCTGCTGCTCGACAGCATGGTGTCGCTGGCGCTGGGCTCGGCGGCCAAAGGGACTCAGCGCGGCATTTTTTACTTTAAGGGCGGCGTGTTCCTGTTAATCGCCATTCTGATCCTGTCGGGTCGCCACGATGGCACCCTGGTGCTGGCGATCGTCTTTGGGATTGCGTACTTCATTACCGGCCTGTTCACCATCGCTTCTGCGGTGGTGGTGCGCTTTACCCACTGGCGTCGGGCCCTGCTGTCCGGGGTGTTACAGATCCTGTTTGCCATTTTCCTGTTCCTGCCCTTTCCGACCGAACATGACGGCACCGTCTCGCAGTTTATCGGCATGGTGATGCTCACCGGCGGGCTGCAATCGGTGATCCTCTCCCTGCGGATGCGCCAGATCCGCCAGGGTCGCTCAGTGTTCGATATTCTCGCCCCGCAGACGCTGATGACCGCCGGGCGCGAGACGCTGCCCCAGGCGGTAGCAAACACGCCGGGCCATCAGCTGATCGTTCACGTCTGGACCCCGGAAGGTTCGGCTAAACAGCAAACCCTACCGCGCCCGGTGATCAACCGCTATATCGCCGCTGTCGACGCCAACGGGGTGATCTCAACCGGCCATGCAGCGCTTGAGGTTCCTCCTGCCCTCTATATCAGCCTCTATCCGGCGGCGGAGATCGACCGGTCGCCTTCGGAGTTTTTCAACCTGCTGAAAGCGGTAGAAGCGAATACGGTGGCGGGCAAGTATCAACCGGATTACCGCTTTGAAGCCAATATGTGGTGCGAGTCCGATCGCAAAATCCACTTCTCCACCTTCAATGTGGCATCGTTAACCCATTTCTGGACCCACTACCGACAAACCGAAACCTACAATCTGACCTGGCGCAACTGTTCCAGCAGCGTGGCGTACGCCCTCGAAGCGGCCCTCGACGGAGCCTTAAAAGAGCGCTGCTCCCGGGGCGGTTTTGTGCGGCTGCTGTTTATTCCGGAGCTGTGGATCGCCGCGCAGCTGCGCAAGCGCGCCACTAATATGGCCTGGACACCCGGGTTGGTGCTGGACTATACCCGGGCGCTGCATGCGGTGGTTCACCCCACGGACGTGTCGCTTCTGCACCTGATTAAAAAGAGATGGTTTACGGCTGCGGATACGGGTCGTCAGTAACCTTTTCCAGCCAATCTTCAGCGCCTGATATTTACGTCGACATACATCACTTTCGCCCCGTTATTTTTTGCGTCGATTATTAATTGCAGGTAGGATGCTTCGCCATGTTTTGCCTTATCCATACGCAGAATGACTGGAAAGGCAGCACATTTCCGCGCAAGAGCAATCGTTTGTATTGCGACTGCCGGGTACGGACATCATGAAAGTGATTTTGACAGGTAAACAGGTAACTCAATGAAAACAAGCAATAAAAGCGCGGCCGATCATCAGGCTGCGAAACGTCGCTGGCTGAACGCCCACGAAGAGGGCTATCACAAGGCGATGGGCAACCGTCAGGTGCAGATGATCGCCATCGGCGGCGCTATCGGTACGGGGCTGTTTTTAGGTGCAGGCGCCCGTCTGCAGATGGCTGGCCCGGCCCTCGCCCTGGTCTATCTGGTGTGCGGGATCTTCTCCTTCTTTATTCTCCGTGCCCTTGGCGAACTGGTATTACACCGTCCGTCCAGCGGCAGCTTCGTCTCCTACGCCCGTGAATTCCTCGGTGAAAAAGCCGCCTATGTGGCGGGCTGGATGTACTTCGTCAACTGGGCGATGACCGGGATCGTGGATATCACTGCGGTGGCCCTGTACATGCACTACTGGGGCGCGTTTGGCGATGTACCGCAGTGGGTGTTTGCCCTTGGCGCGCTGGCGATCGTCGGGACCATGAACATGATCGGCGTGAAGTGGTTCGCCGAGATGGAGTTCTGGTTTGCGCTGGTTAAGGTACTGGCGATTGTCATCTTCCTGGTGGTGGGTACGGTGTTCCTTGGCACCGGTAAACCGCTGGACGGCAACATGACTGGCTTCCACCTGATCACCGATAACGGCGGTTTCTTCCCGCATGGCCTGTTGCCTGCGCTGGTGCTGATTCAGGGCGTGGTGTTCGCCTTTGCCTCCATTGAGCTGGTGGGTACGGCGGCAGGCGAATGTAAAGATCCCGAGAACATGGTGCCAAAAGCGATCAACAGTGTGATCTGGCGTATCGGCCTGTTCTATGTCGGCTCCGTGGTGCTGCTGGTTCTGCTCCTGCCGTGGAACGCCTATCAGGCGGGGCAAAGCCCGTTCGTGACCTTCTTCTCCAAGCTGGGCGTGCCCTACGTGGGCAGCATCATGAACATCGTGGTTCTGACCGCGGCGCTCTCCAGCCTGAACTCCGGCCTCTACTCTACTGGCCGTATCCTGCGCTCCATGTCGATGGGCGGTTCTGCGCCGAAGTTTATGTCGAAGATGAGCAAGCAGCAGGTGCCATACGCGGGCATTCTGGCGACCCTGGTGGTGTACGTCTTCGGCGTGTTCCTGAACTATCTGGTGCCGTCGCAGGTGTTTGAGATCGTGCTTAACGTGGCGGCGCTGGGCATTATCGCCTCCTGGGCCTTTATCGTGGTGTGCCAGATGCGTCTGCGCAAAGCGATTAAAGAAGGCACCGCGGCTGACGTGAGCTTCAAAATGCCGGGCGCGCCGGTCACCTCCTGGCTGACCCTCTTGTTCCTGTTCAGCGTGCTGGTGCTGATGGCGTTCGACTACCCGAACGGCACTTACACCATCGCCACGATCCCACTGCTGGCAGTCCTGCTGGTGGCTGGCTGGTTTGGCGTGCGTAAGCGCGTGCATGAGATCCACAGCACCGCGCCGGTCCATCCGGACGATGAAAAGCGCGATGGTCCGCTGTTGGAAGAGACCTCAAGGTAAAAGCGTTACTAAAAAAGGGAAGGCAAAGGCCTTCCCTTTTTTTTGCCCGGGCCTACGGTTACTGCGGAATGCGGGCGATAACCTTGATTTCGAAATCAAATCCTGCCAGCCAGGTCACGCCAACGGCGGTCCAGTTCGGATAAGGCGGCTGCGGGAATGTAGCCTGTTTGACCTCCATGATCGTTGCAAACTGATTTTGCGGATCGGTGTGGAAGGTCGTGACATCAATCAGATCATCGAACGTACACCCCGCCGCGGCAAGGGTCGCTTTCAGGTTATCAAAAGCAAGCTGCACCTGAGCTGCAAAATCCGGCTCCGGCGTGCCATCGGCGCGGCTGCCCACCTGACCGGAGACAAACAGCAAATCGCCGGAACGGATCGCGGCAGAATAACCGTGCTCTTCATAGAGAGCATGTCGGTTGGCAGGGAAAACCGGTTCGCGCTGGATCATAGCGTGTCCTGTACTGTATCGAGGGTGAAAAACGCGTACGGATGATTTAATATACGCGGCGTATGTCAAATTAATCACACATACGCCGTGTATGTCAAATGAAGATGGAGAACCTGTGATGGCCAAACGCCGCAGCGAAACGATGGAAGAGAACCGCGAAAAATTGATCGCGGCAGCGCGTAAAGCCTTTGCCGAAAAGGGCTTTGTCGCGGCATCAATGGATGACCTCACGGCCAGCGTCGGCTTGACCCGCGGGGCGCTATACCACAATTTTGGCGATAAAAAGGGACTTCTCGCTGCAGTTGTCGACCAGATTGATGGAGAAATGGCGCAACGCGCTAAGGCTGAGGCCGCTGAGGTGGTTGATGACTGGGAAAGATTGTTAGCCGAAGGGGTCGCCTATATCAAAATGGCGCTGGATCCGGAGGTGCAACGCATCGTTCTGCTCGATGGCCCGGCGTTTCTGGGCGATCCCGCCCAGTGGCCGGGTCAGCTGAGCTGCCTGGAGTCGACCCGTCAGAGCATCATCAAAATGCTCGAAGGCGGCGTGATAAAACCGGTGGACGCAGACGCCGCGGCTTACATGTTAAACAGCGCTGCCATGAGCGCGGCCCTGTGGATAGCGGCCAGCCAGGACCCACAGAAAGCGCTGCCGGACATTATTGCGGTATTTACGCAGCTGGCGAGCGGCCTGTGCCAGCGTCCGCAATAAAATTACTGTTCATCTACCGGGACGTTTGCACGGTTGGCATTTCCCCATTCGCACAGCGGCTGCAGCGCCTGCGCCAATGTGCGACCAAACTCTGTAATTGAGTATTCCACCTTAGGTGGCACCTCTTTGAAATCATACCTTACCAGGATCCCGTCCTCGGTTAAGTCTTTAAGCTGCTGGATTAGCACTTTCTCACTGATACCTTCAACGAGCCGCTTGAGTTCGCCAAAGCGGCGTGGGCTGAACTGAAGGTGGAATAACAGAATCGGTTTCCACTTCCCACCTATGTAACGCAAGGCCACGTCGAGGCCGCAAACGGCATTCATTATTTTTCTCCATACATACCTTTTGGTAGGTACTAGTATATATGAAAGTAGCCAATTACACTGCATTTCCGCTTCGAAAACTGGACATCAACATGGGTAAATTAGCAGGTAAAGTTGTGGTTATTACGGGTGCCAACAGTGGAATTGGTCTGGCATCGGCTAAACGGTTTGCGGCTGAAGGGGCACGTGTCTTTATGACCGGGCGACGCGCCAGAGAGCTGGAAGAGGCGGTAAAAGAGGTAGGGAATAACGCGATCGGCATTCCCAGCGATATTTCAAAAATGGGGGATCTGGACGCGTTATTCGATACGGTTCGCCAGCAGGCGGGTCAGATTGACGTTCTGTTTGCCAATGCGGGCGGCGGTGATTTCGCATCCTTAACGGATATCACTGAAGAGCAATACCACCGCATCTTTGACACCAACGTGAAAGGCACGCTTTTCACCGTGCAAAAAGCGCTGCCGTTACTGAAGGACGGTGCCTCTGTGATTCTGACGGGCTCAACCAGTGCCACGACAGGCGTACCGGCCTTTAGCGTCTACAGCGCCAGTAAAGCCGCCGTGCGCAATTTTGCCCGGAGCTGGATAATGGAGCTGGCGCCGCGGAAAATCAGGGTCAATGTTCTGGTGCCGGGCGCAACCTCAACCCCAGGCTGGCATGGCCTTTCATCAGATAAAACGTTCAACCAGGAGATGATCCGCGCGGTGGAATCGACAACGCCGCTGGGCCGGCTTGCTGAACCCGCAGAGGTGGCGGCTGCGGCCTTGTTCCTGGCCTCCGATGACAGCAGTTATGTGAATGGAAGTGAGCTGTTTGTTGATGGCGGATCGGCACAAATATAGGCCCGGTTACAACAAGCGCTGCCTTTGCCCGGCGGCGCTATGCTTGCACGGGCCTACGGTTTACGTGGTGTTGTAGGCCGGGTAAGGCGAAGCCGTCACCCGGCACGGCACTCACCTTACAGCGCGATACGGATCACATCATCCGGCTGGGTGGCTTCCTGCTGGCGGGAAGACTTCTGCTTCACGGTCACGAACAGGGTTTTACCGTCGGCGGAGAGCGCCAGGCTGTTCGGGAAAGTTGGGGTGTCGTGAGTCTTCGTCACTTTATAGGTTTTCGCGTCAATCACGCTCACCTTGCCCGCCTCGCGGTGGGTCACGTAGGCTTCATTGAGTGCCGGGTTAAACAGCACTGCCAGTGATTCCGGCGCCGCCACTTTACTGATGACGCTGCCATCTTTCAGGGAGACAACCAGCACTTCCGGCTGCTTAGAGTCGGTAATAAACGCGCGCTGGCCTTTCACGTCGAGGCTCAGGTTCAGGTAGAAGTGCTCTTTCCCGTCGTCCTGTAGTTTCTTGCGCTCGATGATTTTGTGGGTCGCGGTATCGATGGTCAGCAGCTCGCCGTCACCGTTGGTGGTGTACAGACGTTTCGCCTGCGCATCCAGCGCCAGACCGGTGCTGAACTTACCGGTGCCGGTAATGGTCTCTTTCAGCTTCAGCGTTTCGCCATCCACTACCCAAATCACGCTCTCTTTACCAATGCCGGTGATATAGACGGTATTGGTGGTGTCATCGGCCACCAGCTCACGCGGCTGCAGCGGTTTAACGGTTTCGCTGCGCTTACGGTCGTCAAGCACCAGACGGCCCTTCACGTCACCGGTTTTGGCATCAATTGCGGTCACCGCGCTGTTGGTGGTGTTACCAAACCACAGCGTCTGGGTAGCGTTGTTGATGGTCGCGCCAAAAGGTTTCAGATCGCTATGAATCGCCTGGGTAACTTCCAGCGTCAGCGGATCGAGACGGTAAACCACCCCACCCTTATCGGTTTTGCGGCTCTGCGTGGTGGCGACCCACAGCGCATTCTCCTGCTGGCTGACGGCCATCTCATACGCGCCTTTACCAACTGCTTTACGCAGCATCTCTTCTGCAGCGTGAACATTAAAGGTCCCGGCGACCAGCAGAGTACCTAACAGCAGTGAGCCACGCAGACGCGGCGAGCACAGGTGACGTAAATTCATAACAACTCCCTTTTAACGTAAATGGTATCGCTGACATCGCTTCCGGCTGGCAAAGTCATCGCTTCGCCTGATTATGGATGAGAATAGTAATCATTATTTATCGCAATGTGGAGTAATTCTTGATCGCGTCAGGACGAACCGCCGATTTAACCTACACTTTGCTTAACGCTATGTGCTGTTATGGTTTTCAAAACATTTACAAAAGATTTACCATGTAAGCACATGTTCCATTTGGTTCGTCATTTCCTTAAGCGGCTTTTTATTAATGAAAATCTTTTCTGCCCGTAAGGCAACGCTTCCCCTGCTGTTGGTTCCTGTTATTTTTTCTCCTGTTGCCACCCTGGCGGCAGAAGAGCAGACCATGATCGTCAGCGCGTCGCCACAAACGCTCTCTGAGCTGGATACCCCTGCTGCGGTCAGCGTGGTCAACGGCGACGATATGCGCCACGCCACCCCGCGTATTAATCTCTCTGAAACGCTTGGCAGCGTGCCAGGACTGCAAATCCAGAACCGGCAGAACTACGCCCAGGACCTCCAGTTATCGACCCGTGGTTTCGGGGCGCGTTCCACCTTCGGGGTGCGCGGTATTCGTCTGTATGTCGACGGGATCCCGGCCACCATGCCAGACGGCCAGGGGCAAACGTCGAATATCGATCTCAACAGTATCGAGAGCGTCGAGGTCCTGCGCGGGCCGTTCTCCGCCCTGTACGGCAACGCCTCGGGCGGCGTGATAAACATGACCACCGAAACCGGACGCCAGCCTGATACCGTGGAGGCCAGCAGCTATTACGGCAGCTACGGCAGCTGGCGTTACGGCATGAAGGCCACCGGCGCGATGGGCGACGGCACTCAGCCAGGGGATGTGGATTACACCGTCTCCACCACCCGCTTCACCACCCACGGCTATCGCGATCACAGCGGCGCGCGTAAAAACCTCGCCAACGCCAAACTGGGCGTGCGCATCGACGACGCCAGCAAGCTGACCCTGATTTTCAACAGCGTGGATATGAAAGCCAACGATCCCGGCGGCCTTGACTATCAGGAGTGGCGGGATAACCCGCGCCAGTCCCCGCGCGGCGATCAATACAACACCCGTAAGACCATCAAGCAGACCCAGGCTGGCCTGCGCTATGAGCGCCAGCTGAGCGCGCAGGATGACCTTAGCGTGATGGCCTATGCGGGCGAACGCGAGATGACTCAGTACCAGTCGATTCCGTACCAGCCCCAGCTGCGTCCCACCCACGCGGGCGGCGTGATCGACATGCAGCGCCACTACCAGGGGATCGACACCCGCTGGACCCACCGCGGGGAGCTGCTGGTACCGATGACCTTCACCACCGGCCTGAACTACGAAAACCTGAGTGAAGATCGTCGCGGCTATGAAAACTACGTGATGAACAACGGGACTCCGGACTACGGCGTGAAAGGGGCGAAACGCCGCGACGAGCGCAACCTGATGTGGAACGTCGATCCCTACCTGCAAACCAACTGGCAGCTGACGGATAAGCTCTCCCTTGATGCGGGCGTGCGCTACAGCTCCGTATGGTTCGACTCGAACGACCACTATGTGCAGGGTGCCAACGGCGATGACAGCGGCGAGGCCAGCTACCATAAATGGCTTCCGGCAGGTGCGCTGAAGTACCGCGTGACCGACGCATGGAACCTGTATGCCGCCGCAGGCCGTGGTTTTGAGACGCCGACCATAAACGAACTCTCCTACCGTACCGATAACCAGAGCGGCCTGAACTTCGGCCTGAAGCCGTCCACCAACAACACCTATGAAGTGGGGAGCAAAACGCGGATCGGCAACGGCCTGTTCACCGCGGCGCTGTTCCGTACCGATACCGACGATGAGATCGTGGTGGACGCTAGCGCAGGCGGACGCACCAGCTACAAAAACGCCGGCAAAACCCGTCGTCAGGGCGTGGAGCTCGGCCTTGACCAGCGGTTTGCTGAAAACTGGAAGCTGAAAATGGCGTGGACCTACCTGGATGCCACTTACCGCAGCAACGTCTGCGGCGACGCAGACTGTAACGGCAACCGGATGCCGGGCATTGCGCGCAACATGGGCTATGCCTCGTTTGGCTGGCAGCCTGAAGAGGGTTGGTACGCCGGTTCGGATGTGCGTTACATGAGTGACATCGAGGCCGATGACGAGAATAACGCCAAAGCGCCCTCTTATACCGTCGTGGGTCTGAACACCGGCTATAAGATGAATCTGGGTAACTGGGGAATGGATCTCTTTGGTCGCGTGGATAACCTGTTCGATAAAGAATATATCGGGTCGGTGATCGTTAATGAATCCAATGGCCGTTATTACGAGCCGGCGCCAGGACGTAATTATGGCGTTGGGTTATCAATCTCTTACCGCTTTGAGTAATTAAACTACCCGGCAGGCATTCGTCTGCCGGGAATAAACAAGCGAAGCGGTAATATTAAAAATATAGCGTTTCGCTGGCGGTTAAATATTACGCTAAATATTGTTGCAGCAGCAGGTTATTCGCTTTGTCCACGACCTCGGCGACGGCGGCCCGGCACCGTTCAACATCGCGTTTCTCCAGCGCGTCGATCAGTTCATCATAGCGATAGGTAGTCGCAGGAAGTTCGATATCCTGATCGTACCAGTAGCTAAAGCAGGGACCGATCCGCATCCACAGCTGTTCGATCAGGGTGCAGAGTGTTGGCATTTCTGCGTGTTTGTACAGGGTAAAGCGGAAGATACGGTTGGCCTGCAAAGACTTCTCCACATCGTTGTTGCTCATGGCGTCGTGAAACGCCTCACTGAGTTTACGCAACTCTTCAAGCTTGCTGTCCGTCATGCGTTCGCAGGCGGCGGCAACGGCCAACATCTCCAGTTCCCGACGGATGCGGTTGACCTCGTCATACCCTACCTGTGTCACTTCAGGCACCAGAAAGGCCTGAGCCGGTGCAGCGTGCAGTACGCCTGCGGAGACCAACCGCAGTAGTGCTTCACGAACCGGAGTAATACTGGTGCCTAATTTATCGGCAATCTCTTTCGTCACAAGACGTGACCCTGGCCTAAGCGAACCGGCAATTAACGCCCCTTTCAGCGCCACTTCCACCTGAGTCGTCAGACTCATGCGCTGCGCTTTTTCTATATTATCCAAATCAAGCATGTTCAATTCCTGTAACAGATGCAAAACGCGCTTTGCCAAATGGGCAAAAGGCGTGAAGCGACGCGTGATGATATATCCTGTATCTGCATGCCTGGTATTCTTGACCGCATAAAAACAGAACTAAAATTAATTGATTTCTTAAGGTATCTCATCCGTCAATTTTGCGGCTGAGTTATTGTAGACATGTATTATTAAAGACGTTATTCAGAATTTTGCATAGTCCGTAAGGGCGGTTTTACCCGCCCTTACAAGTACTATTAGTTATCCTTCGCGACGCGTATCACGACTTTGCCGAAATTTTTACCTTCCAGCAGACCAATCAGCGACTGCGGGGCATTGTCCAGCCCATCAACCACTTGCTCGCGGTAGTGGATTTTGCCCTCATTGACCCAGCGGCCCATCTCCTGCTGAAACTCTTCGATGCGATGGCCATAGTCCTGGTTGATGATAAAGCCCTGCATGCGAATACGTTTTTTCAGCAACGTACCCATCAGCAGTGGCAGCCTGTCCGGGCCGTCCGGCAGGGCGTCGTTGTTATACCCACTCACCAGACCACACACCGGCACCCGCGCCCCGGTGTTTAACAGCGGCAGTACGGCGTCGAACACCTTCCCGCCCACGTTTTCGTAATAGACGTCGATCCCTGCCTGGCAGGCCTTAGCCAGCTGGTCAGCAAAATCGGCAGCATGGTGATCGATGCACTGGTCAAAGCCCAGCACCTCGGTCGCATGGCGACATTTCTCCGCGCCCCCGGCAATACCTACCACCCGGCAGCCTTTTAGCTTGCCAATCTGCCCGACGGTAGCCCCAACCGGACCGGTTGCGGCCGCCACCACCAGGGTTTCGCCCTCTTTGGGCTGGCCAATATCCAGCAGCCCCATGTAGGCGGTAAAGCCTGGCATACCCAGCACCCCCAGCGCCCAGGAGGGACGCTCAGGGTTATCGCCCAGCTTAACCAGACCACTGCCGTCGGAGACGTCATACTCCTGCCAGCCGCTGTAGCCGAGCACCCATTCCCCGGCTTTATAGTCCGGGTGATTTGACTGCTCAACGCGGCTGACCGTGCCGCCCACCATCACCGCCCCGATCTCCACCGGCGGCGAGTAGGATGGCGCATCGCTCATGCGGCCGCGCATATAGGGGTCCAGCGACAGCCAGACGGTACGGAGCAGGATCTGCCCTTCAGCCAGCGGAGGAACAGCACGCTCCTCCAGGCGAAAATTATCGGCAACCGGGGCGCCCTTTGGACGCGAAGCGAGAACCCAACGACGGTTTGGTGTAGAAGGCTGACTCATATATGACTCCAGATTACACAAATGTCCTTAGAGACTAGCTGCATATCCTCCAGCCTGCCTTCGCATTACGAGCCGGATTGATTGAGCCGCACCACCAGATACACACAGGGTTCACGACTCTCGTTGATAAAACGACAGTCGTTTGGCGGCCCCAGTTCCAGGCAATCCCCGGCGCGCATTTCGTGGCGGGTATCGCCTTCCTGAAAGACCAGTTCACCCGACTGCAGCCAGATCAGCTGGCGTGCAAGGGCATAAGAGGAGGCAGGCATCGGTACATCGCTCCCCCCGGGAAGTTCAACCTGCACCATATCGATAGGCAGATCGCTGCGAGGTGAGACATGACGACGCAGATAGTGCGTTTGCGGGTCGCGCCAGACCGGCTGGTTGGCAAAGCGTAACAGCTTGCCTTCCTGCAGTTCAGCGCGCGCGATAAGCGTTGACATACTGATGCCAAACGCGCCGGAGAGACGGGCCAGCAGCGTTGCCGTCGGGCTGCTCTCTGCGCGTTCAATTTTATGGATCATCGCTCGTGAGACACCGGCGCGTTCCGCCAGCTCGCTCAGCGACCAGCCGCGGGCTTCACGCTCCAGCCGGATACGGGCGCTGATCCGTTGATTGATATTGTCTGGCATAGTTGTCATCGCGTAATACTATAGTGAAAGTAATGGATTACAAGGTGCTTTTTACATAACAAAAAGTTATGACTTATAGCATAGTGCTAAGTCCGTCGCTCTGTGTAATATTGTGACAATACGTACCACTATAGTGAACACATTCAGCCCGAGGATCCCCATGATTATTCGTCACGCCTGCAAAGAGGATTGCGCCGCCATCGGTGAAATTTATAACCACGCGGTGCTGCACACCGCCGCGATCTGGAACGATGCTACGGTCGATACCGATAACCGTATCGCATGGTTCGAAGCGCGCCAGATGGTGGGATATCCGGTGCTGGTAAGCGAGGAAAATGAGGTGGTGACGGGCTATGCCTCCTTCGGTGACTGGCGCGCCTTTGACGGCTTTCGTCATACCGTGGAGCACTCGGTGTACGTTCATCCGGACCATCAGGGCAAAGGCATTGGTCGCGAGCTGATGAAGGCCCTGATCGCAGAAGCGCGGCGCATTGGCAAACACGTGATGGTGGCAGGGATTGAAGCGCAGAACAGCGCCTCCCTTCATCTGCATGAGACGCTGGGCTTTGTCACCACCGGACAGATGCCGCAGGTGGGCACCAAGTTTGGCCGCTGGCTGGATCTGACCTTTATGCAGCTGCAGCTCGACGAGCGTACTGATCCGGATAATATCGGATGAATCAGTCTCTGACGCTGGTGTTTCTGGTGGCGGCAGGCATTGGTCTGGTGGTGCAGAATACCCTGATGGTGCGCATTACCCAGACTTCGAGCACTATTCTTATCGCCATGCTGCTCAACTCGCTGGTGGGGATTGTGCTGTTTGTGTCGATCCTGCTGATTAAAAACGGCGTGGCCGGGTTCAGCGAGCTGGTGAATACGGTGCGCTGGTGGACCTTAATCCCTGGCCTGCTGGGGTCGTTTTTCGTTTTTGCCAGCATCAGCGGGTATCAGTATGTCGGGGCCGCGACGACCATTGCAGTGCTGGTCGCCAGCCAGTTGATTGGCGGTCTGGTGATGGACGTGGTGCGCAGTCAGGGAGTGCCGCTGAAGGCGCTGATCGGCCCGGTTTGCGGCGCGGTGCTGCTGGTCATTGGCGCCTGGCTGGTGGCAAGGCGCTCATTCTGACATCAGAGGATCACCCCGCCTTTGATCAGGCTCTCCTCGCGGGCTTACTGCTCCTCTTTGTAGTGTTTGCCGTGATGGGCGATGGTATTGCGCAGCCGCTGCTGCTGGGTATAGCGATCTTCCCGGCTGAGTTCGGTGTCTTCGCTTAATTCAATCAGCAGCTCGTTCATATGAACGATCACGCTTTCCTCAACCGCCGCATCAACGCGGGCGATCACTTCCTCTAAATGTGACATTGTCACTCCTTGCATTTGCCCGGCGGCGCTACGCTTGCCGGGCCTACGGGTGCATGTGTAGGCCGGGTAAGGCGAAGCCGCCACCCGGCGCTCTGTCAGTTAAGCTTCGCCTTCGAGAAATCGCTCCCCATCAGGCTGACGCTATACCCGCTGACGTTGCTGCGGGTGGCGTAGAAGGTTTTGCCGTTCGCCAGCGCAATCCACGGCGCCTGCTGGTAGAAGATCTCCTGCGCCTGGCTATAGAGCTTCGCGCGGGCAGCCGGGTCGCTGGTGAGCTTCGCTTTCTGGACCAGGTCATCATAGCCCTTGTCGCACCAGCGCGCAGCATTGGAGCCGGTTTTAATGCTGTTGCAGCCCAGCAGTACATCGGCGAAGTTATCCGGGTCGCCGTTATCCGACATCCAGCCAAACAGCGCGCTGTCGTGCTCGCCTTTACGCATCCCGGAGAGATACTCGCCCCACTCATAGGAGACGATCTTCGCTTTAATCCCTACCTTCGCCCAGTCGCTCTGGATCATCTCGGCAATACGGCGTGAGTTCGGGTTATACGGACGCTGCACCGGCATCGACCACAGGGTCACTTCCGCCCCCTGCTCCAGTCCGGCCTGTTTCAGCAGCGCTTTTGCTTTTTCGGGATCGTAGCTGTAGTCCTGCAGATCTTTATTAAAGCCCATCATATTCGGCGGGATCGGCGATTTTGCCACCGTGCCGGAGCCCATAAATACCGCGTTGATAATCGCTTTTTTATCGGTGGCGTAGTTCAGCGCCTGACGCACCAGCACGTTATCAAACGGTTTTTTCTCGGTGTTAAACGCCAGATAGCCGACGTTCAGCGCATCCACCGAGTGCAGGGTCAGATCGTTGTTTTTCTTGATCACATCAAACTGCACCGGAGATGGCGCAGGGATAATCTGGCACTCGTTGGTCTGCAGCTTCGCCAGACGGGTCTCGACGTTTGGCGTGATGGAGAAGATCAGATGTTTGGTCGGCACCTCGCCATCCCAGTAATTCGGGTTAGCCAGATAGCGGATCTGGGAATCGGTTTTGTACTGCTGGAGCACGTATGGCCCGGTACCGATCGGCCAGGTATCGACGTTCTCCGGGGTGCCTTTCTTCAGCATCGCGTCGGCATATTCCGCAGAGAGGATCGAGGCAAAGTCCATCCCCCAGTCGGCGAGGAACGCGGCATTCGGTTCGCTCAGCACAAACTGAACGTGGGTATCATCTACCTTCTTCACCTCCTGAATCAGCTTATCCAGCCCGACGTCATTGAAATATTCATAGTTGCCCTGTGACACCTTGTGGTAGGGGTGATTAGGGTCTTTCTGACGCAGCACCGAGAAAATAACGTCGTCGGCATTAAAGTCGCGGGTCGGTTTGAAGAATTTATTGCTGTTGAACTTCACCCCTTTGCGCAGGGTAAAAGTATAGGTTTTGCCATCCGGGGAGATGGTCCAGGATTCCGCCAGCGACGGAACCGGAGTATTTTTGACCGGATCAAAGTTAATCAGGCGGTTATACAGCACCTGCGAACTGGCGACAAAGGTCGGGCCGGAGCTGGCGATCTGCGGGTTGAATGACTCAGGCGAGGCCTCAGAGCAGTAGATAATGGTGTCGTTTTTCGCCGCCGAGGCGGCACCTGCCGGTAACAACGCGCTTAATGCCAGCGCGAGGAGCGTTTTCCCTGTAGACATGTTTATTACCTGTTTGGTTTTATTATATAGAAGGGTAATAACAGCACAGCCCCTCTCCCCTGGCAAATAACGAAACACTATCAGGTTATTCTAAAGCAGTTATTTCCGCTGATTTTCCCACCAGCCGCGGGAGAGTGATTTGCCTTAAGGTACATTCAACGTCAAGCACTTTCCGCTGCCTCAATGCTGTAAGAAATCGCCGCTTTTGCCGTCTCTTCTGCCGTTTGCTTGCCCGCAGATTTCGTAAAGTAGACGCGTGAAAAAGTCTATGGGACCAAATCGTGGCAAAAACCCTTTTACGCAGCGGCAATCTTGATGATTTTCAGGCCGTTGGCGGCGGCGGACAGGCCGTTTTTGAATCAGCATTGCAAATCCGCGAGGCCCTGCGCCTGCGCAAACAGCAGTCGATTGTCGACTGCCTGGCGATCCCGCAGGTCAATGATGAAGGCGACCGGGTAGACTGGTACTCGCCCACAGAAGGCACCGTGACCAGCTGGAAAGCCGCCGACGAAGATGCGCGCTTCCGGGCCCTGCGCCTGCTGGAAAGCACCCTGTCCAGCGTCGAGTCCCTGAGCAAAAAATCGCTCCAGTCGCCAAAAACCGCCCAGCAGCTGTTTGGTTCCCTGCTCTCTAAAGCGTTTCAGTTTCCCGGCGAGAACTTCCTGTTCCTGGTGGACGGCAAGCCGGTGATCACCTTCTGGGGGTTTGTGAACCTCAATGAAAATGCGCGGGAGGATATCCTCGACTGCCTGCGCGCTTCCCTGCTGCCGGCCCCGATGCCTGCCCCGGTTGTTGAGCCCGAGCCTGAATCCGAGCCGGAACCGGCCATCGTCTTTGAAAAAGCCGATGAACCGCTGGTTGCTGCCCCCTCAACGGTGCATATCACCGCCGACGATCTGTACGAGGCGCATCCCGCTCCGGTGATGACCGCCAGCGAGCCCGAGCCGGAACCGACCCCGGTGGTGGTGGCCGCGAAAAAACGCCGCCTTCCACTCTGGCCGCTGCCGGTTGCCGCCGTGGTGGTTGCTGCCGTTGCCGGCCCGCTGCTGTGGCAGAAGCACGCCCCCACCGCTGAGCCGGTAAAAGCCGTGGCGGCCGCCCCGGTGGCCATCGAGCCAAAACCGGTTGCCGCCGTCGAACCTCTGCCGCTGAATTTACCGCTGCACCAGGCTGAAGTCGCCGCCGTGAAAGCCCCGGCCCCGGTCGCGGCCGAGCCGGTGGTGATTACTGCGATCCCGAAAGAGGCGATGGTGATGGAGGCCGGTCAGGTGAAATCCGGCTCGACCCGTTTTCTTAATGGCAGCTGGCGCGTCATGCTGGATGTGACCGATCCGATCACCGGCAAACCACCGTCACTGCGCTATCAGATCCAGAACAATAAAGGGACGGCCCGCGTCGTTCACGGCGACAACGTGGTCTGCCGCGTGGAGGTCTTCTCCGGCCTGCACAGCAACGGTGAGCTGCTGATCAAAACCCGGGGCAACGCCCGCTGCGCCGACGGCTCGCGCTACCCGATGCCGGAAATTACCTGTAAAGCCGGTACCAACGACGTGGCGGAATGCAGCGCGCGCTACGACGCGAAAACCGTAGTTCCATTGACATTCAGGAAGGCAGGTGCGTGATCCTATGCTGGTAAACCTTTGCGACTACAAACAGAGCGTCACGCTGATTGCAAACAGCGGCGTTCAGTTTCTTGATTTTGGCCTGACGCCGCAGGACTCCGCCCAGAGCGGACGTTTCGTGCGTAAAACCGCTAACGGCCCCCTGCTGCGCCTGAACTTCGATCTGGTGAATGGCCGTTACACCCTGCCCACTACCGGTGGCGGACAGCCGGAGGTGGTCAAACCCGAAAGCACCATTCTGCTCCAGCAGTCGCTGGCGGTACTGGACGGCGTCTGGCTGCCGGTGCCGTTTTTACGCTTTAACCCGCCGCGCACCTTTGTTGACGGCCCGGATAACTGGGCGCGGGTGCAGGTGCGTAAGCTGGAGACCCCGGACAACGCCGGGAACAGCCACCGCGTGACCCTGGCGCTGGACAGCCAGATTGCCGCCCACGCCACCAGCCCTCTGTCGCCGGTGGAGAACGACATTCTTAACGGGACCCGCTTCGCGCTGGCCTGGCGCGATGACGAAGTGGTGAACTTCCTCGACCAGACCTGGATTGACGGCTGGCTGCGCGAGGCCTTTACCCAGTATGCCGCGGGGGTGGAGAACCGCGCCGAGCGCGATCTCCAGCTGGCAATGCGTAACTTTGAGTATCAGGCGCACTGGCTAAACATTATGGCAATGCTGGGCGAACAGCTCACGGTGCCGGAAGTGAAATTTGTCACCCATACCCTCAGCACCCCGGCGATCCCGGTGGATCTGATTCTGGATGTCGGCAACACCCACACCTGCGGCGTGATCATTGAAGACCACGGCGATGCCAACGACGGCCTGCGCCAGACCGCCGAGCTGCAGGTGCGCTCCCTGAGCGAACCGCAGTTCCTCAACGAGCCGCTGTTTACCAGCCGTCTGGAGTTTTCCGAAGCCCGCTTCGGCAAGCAGCACTTCTCGGTGGAGAGCGGTCGGGAAGACGCCTTTGTCTGGCCTTCCATCGTGCGCGTCGGCGACGAAGCGCGGAAGCTGGCAACCCAGCGACTGGGCACCGAAGGCAACAGCGGCATCTCCAGCCCGCGCCGCTACCTGTGGGATGAAACCCCGGTGGTGCAGGACTGGCGCTTCAGCCAGATGAACAGCAAAACCCAGCGCGAACCGCTGGCGACCGCCTTCCCGCTGATGAACCTGATGAACGATGACGGCCAGCCGCTGTTCACCCTGCCGCAGGATGAGCGTCTGCCGGTCTTCTCGCCGCAGTACAGCCGCAGCACCCTGATGACCCACATGCTGTGCGAACTGCTGGCGCAGGCGCTGGGGCAGATCAACAGCGTGGCGACCCGTCTGCGTCTGGGCTTCCCGGCGTCGCCGCGTCAGCTGCGCACTCTGATCCTCACCCTGCCGTCGGCAATGCCGAAGCAGGAGCGCGAGATCTTCCGCCGCCGCATGTTCGAAGCCATCGCCATCGTCTGGAAAGCGATGGGCTGGCACCCGCAGGATGACGACTTCTCCAGCCGTAAGCAGCAGGAGAAAAGCGTGGTGCCGGTGCCGGAGATCCAGATGGAGTGGGACGAAGCTAGCTGCGGCCAGCTGGTATGGCTGTATAACGAAGCGATCTCCCATTACAACGGCCAGACCGAAGCCTTCTTCGCGGCGGTAGCCCGCCCGGATCGCGAGCCGGAGCCAGGCTGCGCCCCGGGTCGCGCCCTGCGCGTGGCCTCGATTGATATCGGCGGCGGCACCACCGACATGGCGATCACCCATTACCAGCTCGACGATGGCTCGGGCAGTAACGTCAAAATCACGCCGCAGCTGCTGTTCCGCGAAGGCTTTAAGGTGGCGGGCGATGACACCCTGCTGGATGTGATCCAGCGTTATGTCCTGCCTGCCCTACAGACGCAGCTGCAGAAGTCCGGCATTGCCGATGCCTCCCTGCTGATGGCCTCGCTGTTTGGCGACTCCGGGCGTATCGATACTCAGGCAGTGCTGCGCCAGCAGACGGCGCTGCAGCTGTTTATGCCGATTGGCCATGCGATCCTCGCCGCGTGGGAAGCCAGCGATATCGATAATCCGCTCGACGGGCTGCACGCCACCTTTGGCGATCTGCTGACCCGCAAGCCGACGCGCAATGTGATGAATTATCTCCAGCAGGCCATCGAACACGCTCTGCCTACAGGTTCTGAGCCGTTCGACCTGTTCGCCGTGCCGCTGCACGTTAACTTCCGTGAGATGCAGGATGCAATGCTGGCCGGGCACTTTACCCTCGCCGCGCCGCTGCACGCGGTAGCGGAAGCGATCTCCCATTACGCCTGCGATATCCTGCTGATCACCGGGCGTCCGGGCTGTCTGCCGGGCGTACAAGCACTGATCCGCCATCTACAGCCGGTGCCGGTCAGCCGGATGGTGTGGCTGGATAAGTACCGGGTGCATGAGTGGTATCCGTTCAGCCAGCAGGGGCGGATCGGCAACCCGAAATCCACCGCTGCGGTTGGGGCGATGCTCTGTAGCCTGGCGCTGGATCTGCGCCTGCCGCGCTTCAACTTTAAAGCGGCGGATATCGGGGCCTACTCCACCGTGCGTTATCTCGGCGTGCTGGATAATACCGTCAACACCCTGCGCGACGAGAACGTCTGGTATCAGGATATCGATCTCGACAAACCGGGGGCGAAGCTGGATACCCGCCTGCACTTCCCGCTGCGCGGTAACGTGACGCTCGGCTTCCGTCAGCTGGCGAATGCCCGCTGGCCTGCCACCCCGCTCTACACCCTGAGCATCAACTCGGCGGAACTGGCGAAATCCATCGCCGGGGATGGGGTTCTGAACGTGCGCCTGAAGCTGTGCGGCGGGAACAAACATGATGGCCCGGAAGCCTTTGAACTGAGCGATGCCTGGCTGCAGGACGGCACCCCGGTGCCGCCGGATTCCCTGACCTTTAAACTGAATACCCTGGCCGACCGCCGACACAGCGGTAGCCACTACTGGATCGACAGCGGGAGCGTATACCTGAAATGACAGCCACGACGACCACAACTCAGGCGTTAATCGGGTGGATCAACACAACGCGCCAGCACGCCCCGATCATCGATAACGACGCCGACGCCCTGTTGGCCAGACTGGCGATAGCCGACGCGCGGGAACAGGCTATTGAGCGGGCGCTCTCCTCAGGAAGCACTATCGGCTTGTACGGTCACGCCCAGGCGGCGAAAGCCCACCTGCTCGCCACCCTGTGTGGAAGCGACAATCAGCGCATGAACGTGATTGTCGGCCAGCGGACCTTTGACTATTTTTCACACATCAACCCTGGCCACGTCCTGACCAACATGGCGCTGCGCTTCAGCCCGAACGCGGCAGAGATCGCGGACGACGCCTTTCCGCTGCGCCTGAGTCTGCTCACCGAGGCCGAACTGGTGCAGGTCTTCCTGGCCCGCGCCACGCTGCCGGCGGTGGACAAAACCGTGATTGAAGCCCGGCTGGAGAAGTGGCGCGCCCTGCGTCAGCCCCAGAGCGTACCGGGGATCACGCCCGCCGAGGTTGGCACCATCGCCCACTACTGGCGCGATACGGTGCCCGCTGCAGCCCAGCAGATGGACGATGCCCTGTGGCACCAGTTTGCCCTGCTGCTGCCGTCGCTGGATCTGAGCACCCGCGCCAGCGTCTGGTCGCTGCTGTGGGGCGAACAGCAGGAGCTGACCCAGCAGTGGCTGAAGCTTGCGCATATTCTGCACCAGACCAGCCATGCCCGGGCGCTGGCCGCGCCGCTGAGCCTGCTGGTGGATAACTTTGGTCTGCCGACCGAGGGCTTCCTCACCCGGGGCGACATGGCCCTGCCGGACGTGCAGCAGGCGGTGCTGCATCCGCTGCACAACGGCGAGCTGCTTAACGCCATCAGCATCCCGCTGGACGTGCTGGCCCTGCTGACCCGCGAGCTGATCCTGCCGGTAGAAAACAGCGCCCTGGCCGGGGTGGATATCATTGATATTCCGGCCCCGTCGGCCCAGCCTGATTTCCCCCTGGCCCAGGCTAAGCAGCAGTGGCTGCTGGAGCACTATCGCCAGCATCTGCAGCCGGATGTGCTGGTGATCTGCAACGCTACTGCCCATCATGGCGAGACGGCACAAACCGCAAAAACGCTGCTCAACTGGGTGAAAGCGACCCAGCCAGGTGACGACGCCGCCCTGCCGGGGCTGGTGTGGGCGATCACCCCGCAGGATGCGCGCTTTACCCGCCGGACTAATCTCGACGAAGCGGTGCAGCAGCTGCTCGGCAAACCCGGTCAGCACTGGGGTACCCTGCAGGCGCTCGACAGCAGCAGCATGCAGCGGGTGATCGAGTGGCTGTCCCAGGCGACGTTGCCAGCCCAGCGCCAGACGCGCCTTCAGGCGTTACGCCTGCGGCATCAGCGCGAACTGCATCAGCTGATGCAGGGGTATCTGGCACCATTGACTCAGGATCCTGCCGCCCAGCGCGGTGCTGCCGAAGCGATGGTGCGTACGCTGCAGGGTAGCGCCGCCCGTCACGGCGAGCTGCTGGAAGGGTTACTCCCGCCGCTGCGCGCCTTTGAAACGCTGCTCGCGGTGCAACAGCCGCGCGAAGAGCAGGTCAACGGCCTGTTTACCGACGCCATCGACCTGTTTGCCGACAGCGCCCAGGATGCCGATGAGATCTGGCAGCCGACGGACAAAGCCCGCCTCGCCCATCTCGTGTGGGTGAATCACCTGCGCCAGTGGAGCCGCGACGAAGCCGTCGCCAGCCGTCTGGGGCTCGACAACGCGGTATTACAGCAGATTAGCGATGTGCTGGTGATCGCCAGCTATCGACTGAACCTGCTCGCTCAGCTGAAGAAGATTGTCGATACCGATAAGAGCAGCGCCGCGCAGCTGCATGCCGCGCTGGGGAATTTCGTGGGCTGGGTCGGCTATGCGCAGACGCCCGCTTCTGACCGCCCTGCCAGCCGCATCCGCAAAGGTCAGCCGGTGTTTGTAACCCCAACGGTTAACAGCAGCGCGCCCCGCCTGACCCGCCTCGGCGAGCAGCCGGTGCACGCGGCCACGGCTTATGTCTATGACTGGCTGGTAGCGTTGTACACCCAGGCGATTGATAACATCGGGTATCAGCATCCGCACGATATGACGATGGAGGATCGTAAGGCGTTGCAGGGATTGCTCGGCTGAAAAAACGCCTGATGGCGCTACGCTTATCAGGCCTACGGTCAGAGCAGTTTGTAGGCCGGATAAGGTGCTTGCACCGCATCCGGCAACTTCACCGCTGGATACAATCAGCCAACGCCTTCGCCAGCGCCGACGGGTTTTCCCACGACATCGAATGTCCGGCATCGGGGATGATTTTTACCTCAACCCCTTGCTGACGCATCTCATCAAGATCAGGATCGGGCAGCGAAAGCTCGCCAAAAATCAGCCATACCGGACAAGTTAATTGCAGATAACGCGCGCTCCAGCTGGGCTGTACGCCTTTAACCAGACTCGCTGCACCACGCCACACCGCCCAGGGAGCATTGCTTTGCAGGCATCCTTTCCAGGGTGAAGTTTCAGCCTCCAGCATGGCCTGATATCCGGTACTGACAAAATCCTCTTCCGTCCGGGCGGCAATATTCCGGCTAAACGCGCCACCGCCGGCATGGAAATTGGGTTCGGACACGATCAGGCCCAGCAGACGATTACCGGCCAGTTCTGCCGTTTCGATCGCAATGCTGCCGCCCATGCTGTGCCCGTACAACCAGAATGATGTTATAGCTAAATGATTGAGCAGTTCGATGACCACCTGCGCCTGGGCTGAAGTTTGATAGCTGTAGGTCTCAGGCTTATCGCTGTAACCGCTGCCGGGCAGATCGATAAGAATGGCCCGGCGGGAACCGAACTGAGGGTCGCAGACGATACGGGGATATTCGTAAGAAGAGGCACAGCCGAGCCCGTGAATAAATATCAGCGGTTCGCCGTGTCCGGGAAAATCCTGCCAGCGCACAGCGCAGCAAGCCTGTTGAGAATAAAAGCTGTTCATTAGCACTCCTTTTCAGATGACTGTTTATTTATACAGTTCATCGCAAAGGAATACCATTGCCAGATTTTGTAGGCCGGATAAGGTGCTTGCACCGCATCCGGCAAAAAGTCGCGCAGGGGCGGCTTTTAGAAGAGAGAGATTAGTAGCGCAACCGGGAAACTCATCGGCCAGGTGGAGCCCACCAGAAAGGCGCTCAGGAAGCGGATGCGTTTGCGATCTTTAGAGAGAAACCAGGTGATAAGCGCACAGATGGTTGCCATGATAGCGTAAAACATTAACATTTTCTGGTACAACGTCATCTCATTCACCCAATCTGCTGTTCAATAACCGCGCGCAATATGCGGCAAATGTTGAACCAGATCAAGTTTTTTGTTACATATTAGCCACATATATTTTATGGTTACTAACAATTGAGTAGCTTTAGCTACATCTCTGGCGTGACGCTTTAAACTAAAAGGGCCGCACTATGCGGCCCTGATTTCCGGGACTACTTCTTCACCGGCTGAGGCTTTTTATTCCCCGAGTCGGGTACTTTACGGGATTTGTCTTTATCGACGTGTAGCATAAGACTCTCCTTTATGGCCTTCGGAATGAGTAAGTATAGCCCAACTGAGGAGTACTACTTTAAAGCCGCATTTTAAATGCACTTTCTGGTAAGTCCCGGTTGGCGATCCGTGCTGTAATATCCTCACTTTTTATAAGGAGGACGTTATGCTGCGTATTCCGCAAAGTTGTATTCACACCCGTTCCACCCCATTCTGGACCAAAGAGACCGCCCCGCCGGGGATTTTTAAACGCCATCTCGATACCGGGACGCAGCCCGGCGTCTATCCGCGCCTCAGCGTGATGCAGGGTGCGGTGCGTTATCTCGGCTATGCTGACGAAACCTCGCCCGAGCCCGACAGCGTGCTGGTCATTGAGGCCGGGCATTTCGGCGTATTCCCGCCTGAACGCTGGCACCACATCGAAGTGATGACCGACGATACGTATTTCAATATCGACTTTTTTGTTGAACCCGACGTACTGAGAAGTCGCAAATAGAGAAGGAGTAACATCATGGGCAAAGCAACTTATACCGTCACCGTGACCAACAACAGCAACGGCGTTTCGGTGGATTACGAGACGGACGCCCCGATGGAGCTGATGATCCCGGACGTCGCCGCTCAGGTGGTGAAAGACCTGGTGAATACGGTGCGCGCATACGACACAGAGAATGAGCACGAGGTGTGCGGCTGGTAATCTGAAGCAGCGACGTCATGGTCGCTGCTTTTTTAGCAATTTATCCTCTTCCTCCCCTTAAACGCCACGGTTTGCGTAGTCCCTGTCATTTGTCCTGACTATCGATCAGGTTCCAGATAGATGCTAAACTCCCCTACCTCTCAGAATTAACTGATTTATATAATGTTAAAGCTTTTTGCTAAATACGCTTCGATCGGCATTATCAACACGCTACTTCATTGGATTGTGTTCGCGGCATGCGTTTACATCTGGCATACCAATCAGGCCCTGGCAAACTTTGCTGGCTTCCTTGTGGCCGTCAGTTTTAGCTTCTTTGCTAACGCTAAATTTACCTTCGGTACGCATACCACAACTCTGCGTTACATGCTTTATGTCGGATTTATGGGGACGTTAAGCCTTGCCGTTGGATGGGCAGCAGATGAATCCGGGATGGCCCCGATCATGACCCTGGTTGTTTTCTCCGCAATCAGTCTGGTGTGCGGTTTCATCTATTCTAAGTTCATTGTGTTTAGGGATGATAAATGAAAATTTCGCTGGTTGTTCCTGTCTTCAATGAAGAAGACGCAATACCACTCTTTTATAAAGCGGTTCGCGAGTATGACGAACTCAAAAAATATGACGTTGAAATAGTCTTTATAAATGATGGGAGTAAAGACGCTACTGAGTCAATTATTAACGCGCTTGCGATTTCGGATCCTCTTGTTGTTCCGCTTTCATTTACGCGAAACTTTGGCAAAGAACCCGCGTTGTTCGCCGGGCTTGACCATGCAACGGGTGAAGCCATTATCCCTATTGACGTCGATCTCCAGGACCCCATTGAGGCCATTCCGTTAATGGTTGAAAAATGGCAAGCTGGTGCTGACGTCGTGCTGGGAAAACGCTCTGATCGTTCCACTGATGGTAGATTGAAACGTAAAACGGCTGAGTGGTTTTACAAGCTGCATAATAAAATCAGCACCCCAAAAATTGAAGAGAATGTGGGCGATTTCAGATTAATGTCTCGCCAGGTTGTAGAAAATATAAAGTTATTACCAGAACGCAACTTGTTCATGAAAGGTGTTCTTAGTTGGGTCGGTGGCCGCACTGAAGTCGTTGAATATGCTCGTGCCGACCGCGTTGCCGGAAGCACCAAATTCAACGGTTGGAAACTCTGGAACCTTGCTCTTGAAGGGATAACCAGTTTTTCGACTTTCCCGTTACGCGTATGGACATATATAGGTCTGGTTGTTGCGAGTCTTTCATTTGTTTATGGCGCATGGATGATCGTTGATACTCTGGTGTTTGGTAACCCAGTGCGCGGCTATCCATCACTGCTGGTTTCTATTTTATTTTTGGGGGGAGTACAGTTGATTGGTATTGGTGTGCTTGGTGAATATATTGGGAGAATATACATTGAATCCAAAGGCCGACCAAAATATATTTTGCGGAAATAATATACATGTTAAATAACGTAAGAAACTATTTTCTCGCAATGGCGGCTTTCTTACTACCGACATTGCTGGCTAACACCTACTACATTGATGACAACGGTCGTTCAATCGAGGGCTATTATAACTGGGGGATCGATGGACGTCCTCTGGCTGAAGGCGTTATGAAATGGATAATGCTTAAAGGCGGCAGCGTTGATCTGTTCCCTTTAAATATCATTATTTCTTGCCTGGCGCTTGCAGTGGCTTTTTCGGTGTTACGAGCATTTTTAGATAAAGGTGTTAGCCTTTCAAAATGGACCTTCCCGTTACCCTTACTGATTGCATTTAATATTTTTTATATGGAGCCATCCTATTATAGATTTGACTCCATCACGATTTCACTTTCCATAGCGTTAAGTGTTTTGGCTTCGATCTACGTTCTCAGAGGGAAATGGGATTATTTAACAACGACAGCGGCGACTATCGCTACACTGAGCCTTTATCAAACGTCAGTGAATATAATAATGTTATTGTCGGTAGCGAACGCTGTCTTGCTGGCGGTTAAAACAGAAAATTTTGCTGCGATATTTAAAGCATTGGTGGTCAAGGGCCTCGCGGTCGCATCCGGTGCGATAATTTACTTTGCGGTGATCTTGCCACGTTATGTGATCGCTTCTCATGGCGCTGATCATCCTGGGGTCAATCTGTCGACTGCATTTTCCAATCTGTATGTTAACTTCGTTTCGATAATTAATATTATCGCCTCCTTGATCTCGCTTAAACATGGTATAGCCGTACTGGCATCCGTTTTCGCTCTGGCTATAGTATCTTGCTTAGTCATTGCCTGGCGCTTGAGACATAATGGTGTGATGTTATCTGTTTTTATCGCACTTTCGCCATTTGTCTGCCTCATCTTAATGCCTGGCGTTTCTCTTACGCTTGACAATATACTTTCCTCACCTCGCATCTATACGTCATTTGGCGCGATGCAATATTTTTGCTTTGCCGTGTTTTATTTTGCGCTTCCTCAGAAAGCAAAGCTTGCATCATTAATTTGTGTGCCGTTCCTGATCTTCCCGATGATAGTGAATTACGCGTATGGTAACGCCATGAAAGCGCAGGATGCCAGGAACCTTCAAACGCTTAATGAGATTGGCGATGCAACGGGCGTTTCCGAAAGCAGGATCAAACTCATCTTCAATGGCGACTACCCTTACGCCCCGGTGACGGAAAATACGCTCTCGTCATTTCCAGTGTTACGCACACTCATTCCCAACTACTTTACTAACTGGTGGTGGAGCTTTCAGTTCATGCGCAGAAATGGCTATAGTTATGATTTTCCTGCCGGGAAAGATGTTTCTTATGCTGTTAATGAACTCAATATTTGCAATGACTCTGATATAAAAAAAACAAGAGACTTCAATGCCTATGTCAAAAATGGCTTTGCACTGATTGATTTTACGAAAACGAGCTGTAATCAGTGAGGCATCCGCTTTTTCAGTGGTTACAGAAATAAAATTGTTGAAGCCCCTTTGTAGGGGCTTTTTATTATATACCGGTAAATAATATCAATTCAGGATTGAGTTTAAGCACTGAAAGTTACATTTTGAGCAGTTCAAGCACCGTCTGCGGCACCTGATTCGCCATTTTCAGGGCCGCATTCTGGCTCTGTTCCAGGATCTGCGCCCGGGCAAGCTGGCTGGCCTCGGCGGCGTAGTCGGCATCCTGAATGCGGCTGCGGGCCGTTTGCAGGGAGATGCTCTGCTGGGACAGCACCGCCTTACTGGATTCGAACCGATTGATCGCCGCGCCATACTGCGCGCGATAGCCACTCACCTTCTCCAGCGCGGCATCCAGTAACCCCATGCACTTGCGAGCGCCCGCCTCGGTGATCATGTCGGTATTGTCCAGTTGCAGCGTCTTCAGATCTGTCGGCGTTGGCTCGATGGTCGTGGACTGCATGGCTTCGCCGAAATTGGCGCTGGTCACTATCTCAACGGGGCGGCTCTGCTTCGGCGGAACCGCCGGGGTGATCGTCGGGGTCGGCAAGGTTCCCCAGGTAATATTGCTGGTAAAGGAGCCGCTTCCGACCACCATCACCAGCAAATCTTCCGTAACGGTATCCAGCGTAACGCGCTCAATGCGGTTTGAGCCGTTAGCGCCGTCGTTCCAGGCTCCGGAGGCCACATCTTCATAGCGATCCCCATCCCCGCTGTAGGTAATGGTCATCCCGTTATAGTTGAGCGTTTCACCGCTGAGGCTCCAGCTGGCTCCGCCAGAAATCAGCTGCGAGTCCTCATACACCGCTCCGCTGTCGAATCCGTTTTTGGCCGTCAGCACCGAAGCGGTGGCTTTGGCACCATCGGTTATGCCACGGCTGACCCAGGTATAATCCGCGTCCGGGCCGGATAAAGGCGTGCCCGCGAGGTGTTTGCCATCCCGGGTAAATATCTGCAGATCGTCATCCAGACCCAGCGAATCAATGGTAATGCTGATATTGAGCGACCCGGCGGGAATATAGGCCAGCGGAATAATACCGGAACTGAAAGAATAATCAGTTCCGGCCACGGGGAATTTACGGTCCAGCGGTGCAACATCGCCAATTAATTGCGGCGGTAATACCGGTTTATCCGTTGCCAGCGGATATTGACCAAATATTTCCGTTTGCTCAGAGACTTGAGTTATCGTCCCGAGGATCTGCTGATACTCCTGGTTGATACTGTTGCGGTCAGACTGCGATAACGTGCCAGTTGCCGCCTGAATGGCCAGACTTTTGGCTCTGATCAGCATAGCGCCGATATCGCTCAGACTCCCTTCTGCCGTCTGCGCCAGGCTTATCGCGTCATCCAGCCCACGGGAAATCACCCCATCCGCATTAATGTTGGCGGTCATGCGGTTGGCAATCGCCTGCCCGGCTGCGTCATCCTTCGCGCTGTTAATACGCAAGCCGGACGACAGCCGTTCAATGGTCTGGGACAGTAAAGTACTGTTAGTATTCCGGGACTTAAGCGAGAGCCCGGCAATCTCGTTATGATTAATTGCAAGCATGGTCAGGGCGATTTTATTATGGATTTACTTCGGTATCGGCGGCGTAGCGATTTAATTTAGGGTAATAGTTAAAAAAAGCTGACGATATATTCTCGCGGGAATTTAAAAGATAAATATTTAATATATTCACTGAAAGAATATATTAAATCACCGCCGGTCAGTTCCTGCTGAACCGGCGGTGAGGCGTTATCAGTGTTTAAACATCACGTGCCTGACCACGGTGTAATCCTCCAGACCATACACCGACATATCTTTGCCGTAGCCCGACATCTTCATCCCGCCGTGAGGCATTTCACTCACCAGCATAAAGTGGGTGTTCACCCAGGTGCAGCCATACTGCAGGCGGGCGCTGATCCGGTGCGCGCGCCCCACATCCTGCGTCCAGACCGAGGAGGCCAGCCCGTACTGGGATTCATTTGCCCAGTCCAGGACCTGATCCTCATCGTCAAATTCGGTGACGCTGACCACCGGGCCAAACACCTCCCGCTGTACGATCGCGTCCTCCTGCTTCGCGCCTGCCAGCAGGGTCGGCTGGAAGTAATAGCCTTTGCCGTCGTGCTTGCTGCCACCGGCGATCACCTGCACATGCCCCAGGGCTTTGGCCTCATCCACCGCTTTACATACCCGGTCAAGGTGCGCCTGCGAGCTTAGCGGGCCGAGTTCGGTGCTCTCATCATCCGGGGCACCGATCTTCAGGCTGGCGACTGCGGCACCCAGTTTTTCCACCAGCTTCGTGTAAATGCCTTTTTGGGCGTAGATGCGACAGGCGGCAGTGCAGTCCTGCCCGGCGTTGTAGAAGCCGAAGGTGCGTACCCCCTCCACCACCGCGTCAAGGTCAGCGTCATCAAAGACGATCACCGGCGCTTTGCCGCCCAACTCCATATGAGTGCGCTTAATGGACGAGGCGGTATGACCGATGATGTGTTCCCCGGTGGCGATAGAGCCGGTGAGCGACACCATCCGCACCTTTTCATGCCCGGTCAGCGGATCGCCGACCGTTTTACCTCGCCCGAACAGCACGTTAAGCACCCCGGCAGGGAAAATTTCTTTTGCCAGCTCCGCCAGCTTGAGAGCGGTGAGCGGCGTGATTTCAGAAGGTTTAAGCACCACGCAGTTCCCGGCGGCCAGCGCCGGGGCCAGCTTCCAGGCCGCCATCATCAGCGGATAGTTCCAGGGTGCAATCGAGGCGACAACGCCCACCGGGTCGCGGCGGATCAGCGAGGTGTGCCCCTCAAGATACTCTCCCGCCGCCGAGCCGTGCAGGGTGCGCGCCGCCCCGGCAAAGAAGCGAAAGACGTCCGCTATCGCCGGAATTTCATCTCCCAGTACGCAGTGCAGCGGTTTGCCGCAGTTTTGTGACTCCAGCCGGGCCAGCGTGTCGGCATTGGCTTCGATGGTGTCGGCCAGTTTGAGCAGGCACTCGGCGCGGCTTTTCGGCGTGGTACGTCCCCACTCGGTAAAGGCCTGGTCGGCGGCCAGCACGGCAGCATCGACCTGTTCGGCAGAGGCTTCGGCGATCTCCAGCAGTACCTCGCCGGTCGCCGGGTTATAGACCGGCTGCTTTTCCCCTTCGCCGTTGACCAGTTCACCATTAATCAGCAGTTGCGTTTGCATAGTATTGTCCTGTTGAAATCAACGTTATTTCCCGCTGCCGGCAATGGTTTCGCCGTCACGGGTGAGCCACCAGGCCCCCAGAATGGGTATCGCGGTCACCAGCATTACCAGCAGGGCCACCACGTTGGTCACCGGGACATCGCGCGGGCGGCCGAGCTGGTTTAACAGCCACAGCGGCAGGGTGCGCTCATGTCCGGCGGTAAAGGTCGTGACGATGATCTCGTCGAACGACAGCGCGAAGGCCAGCATTCCCCCCGCCAGCAGCGCCGAGCCCAGATTGGGCAGCACCACGTAGCGGAAGGTTTGCCAGCCGTTAGCCCCCAGATCCATTGACGCTTCCACCAGGCTCCACGAGGTGCGCCGGAAACGGGCAATCACATTATTGAACACCACCACCACGCAGAATGTGGCATGACCGAGAATGATGGTGAAGAAACCAGGCTCCAGGTTGATGGTCTTGAACGCCGTCAGCAGCGCCAGGCCGGTGATGATCCCCGGCAGGGCAATCGGCAGGATCAGCATCAGTGACACCGCGTTCTTACCAAAGAACTCCCGCCGCCATAACGCCGCGGCCGCCAGGGTGCCCAGCACCAGCGCAATAACCGTTGAGAGCGCAGCAATTTTTAGTGACAACGTCACCGCTTCGATGATGTCGCTGCGCCCCGCCGCCGCGCTGAACCACTTCAGCGTCAACCCCTGGGGCGGAAAACTGAACGCGGCGTCCTCAGTATTGAAAGCATAGATGGCAATAAATAGCAGCGGAAAGTGGAGAAAGATCACCCCGCCCCAGGTGGCAATTTTGAGAAACAGTGGCGCGCGTTCAGAGTGCATCAAACGCTCCCAGGCGCTTCACGAACGCCAGATAGACAGTGATGAGAACAATGGGAACCAGCGTAAAGGCGGCCGCCATCGGCATATTGCCGATCGCACCCTGCTGGGAATACACCATCTGCCCGATAAAGTACCCCGGCGGGCCCACCAGCTGCGGGACGATAAAGTCGCCCAGCGTCAGGGAGAAGGTGAAGATCGACCCGGCGGCAATGCCCGGTATCGCCAGGGGAAGCACCACGTAACGGAAGGTCTGCCGCGGGCGAGCCCCTAGATCTGCAGAAGCCTGCAGCAGCGACGGCGGCAGTCGCTCAAGCGCCGCCTGCACCGGCAGGATCATAAACGGCAGCCAGATATAGACGAACACCAGAAAACGTCCCAGCCCGGAGGTGGAGAGCGTACTGCCGCCGATGCCGGGCACCGTCAACAGCGAGGTCAGCACCCCTTCCAGCCCCATATGGCTGAGAAACCACTGTGCCACGCCGTCTTTGGCCAGCAGCAGCGTCCAGGCGTAGGCTTTAACGATATAGCTGGCCCACATCGGCAGCATCACCGCGATGTAGAAGAAGGCTTTCCACTTCCCGCGGGTGTAGCGCGCCATATACCAGGCCATCGGGAAAGCGAGGATCGCGCTGCCGATAGTCACGGCGATCGCCATCGTCAGGGTTCGCAGGATGATGTCGTAGTTGGCGGGGTTAAACAGGGCGCGGATGTTGGCGAAGGTCAGGTCTGGCGTCACCGACATGGTGAAGTCATCGAAGGTATAGAACCCCTGCCAGAGCAGGGCAAACAGCGACCCCAGATAGACGATGCCAAACCACATCAGCGGGCCGAGGAGAAGTAAGAACAGCCCCAGGGCCGGTCTGCGCCAGAACAGCGCCGACACGCGGCCCAAAAGGCCGTGCGATGCCGGAGGAGGCGAAACGCTCATGTCCATATCACCCCTCCTCATGCAGCGGCACCATGGCGTCGCGCGCCCAGGAGGCGGTCACCATTTGCCCGGGCTCCACGCCTGCTGCCAGCACGGAACCGGTAAGGTTCGCCTGGCTCACCAGCAGCTTTTCCCCCTCGGCAAGGCGTAGCTCGTAACGGGTGGCGGCCCCCTGGAACTGCACGGCCTGTACCCGGCCCTGAACCTGGATTTCCCCCTCCCCGTCGAGGCGGATATGCTCCGGGCGCAGGGAGTAACTCCCCGTCAGGCCGCAGACGCGCTGCGCCAGGGCGTCAGTAAAGACGTTCGAGGTACCGACAAAACTAGCCACAAACGGCGTGCGTGGGCGCAGATAGAGTTCGCGCGGGGTATCCACCTGCTCGATTCGTCCGTTGTTGAACACCGCCACCCGGTCCGACATCGACAGGGCTTCGCCCTGATCGTGGGTGACGAAAATAAAGGTGATGCCCAGCTCCTGCTGCAGTTTTTTCAGTTCAAATTGCATCTGCTCGCGCAGCTTCAGATCCAGCGCCCCGAGGGGTTCATCCAGCAGCAGCACCCGGGGCTGATTGACCAGCGCCCTTGCAATCGCCACCCGCTGACGCTGGCCGCCGGAGAGCTGCGAGGGTTTGCGTGCCTCGGCGAAACTAAGGCCGACTTTATCCAGGGCTTCCCGCGCCTGGGCCTGACGGGTGGTTTTGTTGATCCCTTTGACCATCAGCCCGTAGGCCACGTTTTCGAGGATCGACATGTGGGGAAACAGGGCGTAGTCCTGAAAGACGGTGTTAACGTCGCGCTCCCAGGGCGGGAGTACGCTGGCGTCTTTGCCAAAGATCGAGAGGCTGCCACCGCTCAGCTGTTCGAAACCGGCAATCAGGCGCAGGCAGGTGGTTTTGCCGGAGCCCGAAGGCCCCAGCATCGAGAAAAACTCCCCGTCACGGATGCGGATCGTCACCCTGTCCACCGCACGCACGTCCCCATACAGACGCGAGACATCGTTAAACTCTACTGCGTACGTCATAATCCGCTCCCTGGCGCTTAACGACCGCCCATGATGGCGATGTAGTCCTGCACCCAGCGGCTGTAAGGCACAAATTTGCCGCCGTTAGCGACAGGCGTTTTCCAGAACATGATTTTGTCGAAATAGCTGTAGCCGTTGGTTTCACAGCCTTTGTCGCCCAGCAGGGTGCTGGCTTTACAGCCTTCCGCCACCACCGGCAGTGAACCAAACCATGCCGCCAGATCGCCCTGCACTTTCGGCGTCAGGGACCAGTTCATCCACTTGTAGGCGCACATCGGATGTTTGGCGTCGGCATGGAGCATGGTGGTATCCGCCCAGCCCGTTACTCCCTCTTTCGGGAAGACGGTGCCAATCGGCTGATTCTCGCCTTTCAGGGCGTTGGCCTGATACGGCCAGGCGCTGGAGGCGACCACCCCTTCGTTCTTGAAATCACTCATCTGCACGGTGGTGTCGTGCCAGTAGCGGTGGATAAGCGGACGCTGATCTTTCAGTACTTTCACTACCGCCGCGTACTGCGCCTCCGTCAGCTGATAGGGATCGGTGATCCCCAGATCGGGCTGGGTGGCTTTGACGTACAGCGCCGCATCGGCGATGTAGATCGGGCCATCGTAGGCCTGCACCCGCCCTTTGTTGCTTTTGCCGTCCGGAAGGTTTTGCTCTTTAAACACCACGGCCCAGCTGTCAGGCGGGGTCGGGAAAGTTTTGGTGTTGTACATCAGCAGGTTTGGCCCCCACTGATACGGCGTGCCGTAAGCCTTGCCGTCGACGTTAAACCACTCTCCTTTGACGATCCGCGGGTCAATGGTTTTCCAGTTGGGGATCAGGTCGGGGTTAATGGGCTGAACGCGTTTGCCCATGATCAGACGCAGGGAGGCGTCGCCGGAGGCGGTCACCAGGTCATAACCGCCTTTCGCCATCAGGCTGACCATCTCATCGGAGGTGGCGGCGGTTTTGACGTTCACTTTGCAGCCAGTCTCTTTTTCAAAAGCGGTAACCCAGTCGTAGGCTTTATCGGTCTCGCCGCGCTCGATGTAGCCCGGCCAGGCAATAATATCCAGCCGCCCTTCGCCCTGACCGATCTCTTTTGGCGGCTCAGCCGCTTGCGCAGTCAATACCGTCATGCCGAGCGCGCACAGGCTGCTACGGGCAAATTTTTTGCTCATACCTGGTACTCCTGTCGTAATGAAATCAGAAGGCAGCCGTGCCGGTAGAATATCTCCTTAATTAAACGTAGACCGCGCTATTGCCGCGCACCCGGCGGGCTGCAGAAATTTCACCAGGTTGTGACCGGGGGCGCATTCCCCGGTAAGTGGATTATAGACAAGGGGTTAGCTGGCGCGGGGGTTATGCATATTTCCTATGAGCGATAATAAAAAAACGCCGCAAATTAATTGCGGCGTTATTAACGGGATAAGAAACAATTATTCAGGCGTGGTGTTCAATAGCGAGAAAATACTATTTTTTCCCTTTCAACATAGCGCTAATTATTTGCGCTAACTGGATCACCGCCTGCTCTTCCCGCTCTCCCCAGGCCCAGGAGGTATTGAAGCGGAAAAACGGCGTCCAGGTATCGGAGGTGGAGAACATTTTGCCCGGGGCAATGCTGATGTGATGTTCCAGCGCCCGGGCGCTAAGCTCCCCGGCATCCAGCGGCGCGGGCAGCTCCAGCCATAAGAAGTAGCCGCTGTCGCTGTGGTGAATCTTCACCTCGGCGGGCAGATGGCGCAGCAGGGCCTGCCACGCCTGTTGTTTACGTTCCGCCAGCGTGCGGCGCAGGCGTCTGAGGTGGGCGTCGTAGCGTTTGGTGGCGAGATAATCCACCAGCGCCAGCTGCATCGGGGAACTGGTGGATAAGGTGCTCATCAGCTGCAACTGTTGAATGCGGCGGGCATGTTTCCCGGCAGCCACCCAGCCAATACGGAACCCGGCGACCAGACATTTCGAGAAAGAGGAGCAGTGCAACGTCATGTCGCTGCGATCCCAGGCTTTCGCCGGGAGCGGTTTTTCACGTCCGTAGTAGAGCTCGCTGTATACATCATCCTCGATCAGGGTGACGTTATGTTCGGTGAGCAAGGCGATAAGCTGCGCCTTTTTGTCAGCGCTCAGGGTGAAGCCCAGCGGATTCTGGCCGTTGGTCATTAACCAGCAGGCTTTCACCGGATAGTCGTTCAACGCCTGGGCCAGCGCGTTGAGATCGATCCCCTCGCGCACGTCGGTGGCCACCGACAGCGCCTTGAGTTTCAGACGTTCCAGAGCCTGTAACGCCCCGTAGAAACAGGGGTTTTCGACGATCACCCAGTCGCCCGGCTCGGTAACCGCCTGCAGGCTGAGGTTCAGCGCTTCGAGGGCCCCGGCGGTAATCACAATTTCATCCGGGGAGATGTTCATCCCCTGCTGGGCATAGCGGCGGGCAATGGCATGACGCAAATCGACGTTGCCCGGCGGCAGATTCTCGATGACGCTCATGGCGGTGGCAGTTTTACTGACATTGGCCAGAGAGCGGTTCAGCTGTTGTAAGGGGAAGAGACGCGGATCGGGAAAGGCCGAGGCAAAAGGCACCACCGAGGGATCGCGGCTGGCCTGCAACACATCGAAGATATAGGTGTTGATATCCACCGCTTCATCGCGCATCACCTGCGCTGGCGGCATCGGCTGCTGCCCGGTGGGACGGGCCGCCACGTAGTAACCTGATTGCGGGCGCGCGACAATGCGCCCCTGGCTCTCCAGCATCTGATACGCGTGACCGACGGTCATAAAGCTCATTCCGCTGCTGGTCACCTGCTCACGCAGGGAGGGCAGCTTATCGCCGGGCTGCCAGACACCGAGCTCGATCTGCGAAATGATTTGCTGCGCCAGGCGCTGGTATTTTTTCATCGGGTTCTCCTTGCTGCATCACAGTGTATATCAGCAGGAGAAAAAAGGCAGGATTAATAAACTGTTATAGATAGTAGTGAGGATTTCAGCAGGCGTGACGGCGCCCGACTGACTTACTTACGAAACTCAAACGGCACCTGACGCGCATGGCGGGAGGCCGCTAAATGATCCAGCGTGATCATCGAGGATTTGCAGAAAATGCACTTCGCACCGAGTGGATTTTTTTCAGACACGTCGAAAGCGGAAGTACGGAACTGCGAACCATGACAGCATGGGCAACGAAAATGGATATGTGAACTCATGTAAATCTCCTGAACGTAAAAACGTCAAATACTAAATTGGGCCTTAGCGGCATTAGAGGTCTGAGACAAAAACTAATCAGAGCGTTCAGAGCGTAAAGAAAAAACCCAAGAGAGGCTGCGGAGAGGCACAACGTGTTGAGAGATGCTTTAAGGGACTGCGACGGATATTCTTTTGGCATTCAAACCGAAAATCCATTTACGCACAACCGGTGGAAGGATGCAAGCGCTTTTTAAAGATAAAATTCTGTGCTTTAGCCAGCTCTCTTTGTTATCGGTCAAATTATTTGATGGCTTCTGTGAAATAAAGCCCATTTTCATTCTCCGGGCAATCCGTAAAGTAAAGGCCATGCTCATGTAAACAAGGATAACCCGACATGAAAAAGATCGGCTTTTTGTCATTTGGTCACTGGACGCCGTCGCCGCAGTCGGGCACCCGTACCGCCGCCGACGCACTGCTGCAATCCATCGATCTGGCGGTAGCCGCCGAAGAGCTGGGCGCAGATGGCGCTTACTTCCGCGTGCACCACTTTGCTCGCCAGCTCGCCTCCCCTTTCCCGCTGCTGGCGGCGATTGGCGCGAAAACCAGCAAGATTGAGATCGGCACCGGCGTTATCGATATGCGCTATGAAAATCCGCTCTATATGGCAGAGGATGCGGGTTCTGCTGATTTAATTTCCGGCGGACGTTTGCAGCTGGGGATCAGCCGTGGCTCTCCGGAACAGGTGATCGATGGCTGGCGCTACTTTGGTTACGTGCCAGGCGAAGGTGAAAACGAGTCTGATATGGCGCGTCGCCACACCGAAGTGCTGTTAGACGCCCTGCGCGGCGAAGGGTTTGCCAAACCCAATCCGCAGCCGATGTTCCCTAACCCGCCGGGCCTGCTGCGCGTTGAGCCGCACGCCGAAGGGCTGCGGGATCGGATCTGGTGGGGGGCGGGTTCGAACGCCACCGCCGTGTGGGCCGCGAAGCTGGGGATGAACCTGCAAAGCTCAACCCTGAAGGACGACGAAACCGGCGAGCCTTTCCACATCCAGCAGGCAAAACAGATCCGTGCCTACCGGGAAGCCTGGGCCGAGGCAGGACATACCCGCACACCGCGTGTCTCGGTCAGCCGCAGCATCTTTGCCCTGATGGACGATCGCGATCGGATGTACTTCGGCTCCAGCCGTAACGAAAGCGACAGCGTAGGGTATCTGGATGAGAAAACCCGTGCCATTTTCGGCCGCAGCTATGCCGCCGAACCTGACAAGCTGATTGCTCAGCTGAAACAGGACGAAGCGATTGCCGAAGCGGATACGCTGTTACTCACCGTGCCGAACCAGTTGGGCGTGGAGTATAACGTGCATGTGATTGAGTCGATTCTGAAGCATGTTGCACCCGCTATGGGCTGGCGCGGCGAATAAGCATTACGCCGGGTGGCGGCTGACGCCTTACCCGGCCTACTAACTGCCTGCCCCGTAGGCCCGTGCAAGCGTAGCGCCGCCGGGCATTAGGTCGTTGGACTATAACACTCCCTGATAATTCGCCTCTTTCATAAAACTGTTATAGCTAAATTCCCCTTTACTGTCTCTGATACTCGACTTCCCGCCCCTTTACCATAACAGCCACACCGTTTTACCCTGAGGTTGTGCATGTTTGGTTTAGATGCGTTTCACCTGGCGAGGATCCAGTTTGCTTTTACTGTCTCCTTCCACATTATTTTCCCGGCGATCACCATTGGCCTCGCCAGCTATCTGGCGGTGCTGGAGGGGTTATGGCTGAAAAGCAAAAACCCCGTCTGGCGGTCGCTGTACCATTTCTGGTCGAAGATCTTCGCCGTCAATTTTGGCATGGGCGTGGTCTCCGGGCTGGTGATGGCCTACCAGTTTGGCACCAACTGGAGTGGTTTTTCCCAGTTTGCCGGGAGCATTACCGGCCCGCTGTTGACCTATGAAGTATTGACTGCCTTCTTCCTCGAAGCGGGTTTTCTCGGCGTGATGCTCTTCGGCTGGAACAAAGTCGGACCGGGGCTGCACTTCTTTGCCACCTGCATGGTCGCGCTGGGCACCATCATTTCGACCTTCTGGATCCTCGCCTCCAATAGCTGGATGCAGACCCCGCAGGGCTTTGAGATTGTCAACGGTCAGGTGGTGCCGGTGGACTGGTTTGCAGTGGTGTTTAACCCCTCCTTCCCGTATCGCCTGATGCACATGTCGATTGCCGCGTTTCTCAGTAGCGCCCTGTTTGTTGCGGCCTCGGCGGCGTGGCACCTGCTGCGGGGCAATAACACCTCCGCCATCCGCCGCATGTTCTCCATGGCGCTATGGATGACGCTGATCGTCGCCCCCATTCAGGCGATGGTCGGGGATATGCACGGCCTGAACACCCTGGAACATCAGCCCGCCAAAATCGCCGCCATCGAAGGTCACTGGGAGAACCCGCCCGGCGAACCTACACCGCTGCTGCTGTTTGGCTGGCCGGATATGGAGCAGGAACGCACCCGCTACGGTCTGGAGATCCCGGCGCTCGGCAGCCTGATCCTCACCCACAGCCTCGATAAGCAGGTTCCGGCGCTGAAAGCGTTCCCGAAAGAGGATCGGCCCAACTCCACCATTGTCTTCTGGTCGTTCCGCATTATGGCCGGGCTGGGGATGTTGATGCTGTTGCTGGGCACCGTCGCCCTGTGGCTGCGCTATAAGCAGCGGCTCTACCACTCCCGGCCTTTCCTGTGGTTTGCCCTGCTGATGGGACCATCGGGATTAATTGCCATTCTCGCCGGATGGGTGACTACCGAAGTGGGCCGTCAGCCGTGGGTCGTCTACGGTCTACAACGTACCAAAGATGCGGTATCAGCCCATGGCGATCTGCATATGAGCGTCAGCCTGCTGGCCTTCATTGTGGTCTACACCTCGGTGTTTGGCGTCGGCTACAGCTACATGGTGCGCCTGATTAAAAAGGGGCCGCAGGAAGACGAGACCTTCCCGACCGAAGACGATGGCCGCCCGGCGCGCCCGCTCTCGGCCGCAAACGCTGAATTTACTACCAAGGAGACTCCATAATGGGTATCGATCTCTCCCTGATCTGGTTTGTGATAATCGTCTTCGCCACCCTGATGTACATCGTGATGGACGGGTTTGATTTGGGTATTGGCATTCTGTTTCCCGCCATCCAGGACGCGGACGACCGGGATGTGATGGTCAACAGCGTCGCCCCGGTGTGGGACGGGAACGAAACCTGGCTGGTGCTGGGTGGAGCGGCACTGTTTGGCGCGTTTCCGCTGGCCTATGCGGTGATCATCGATGCCCTGACCATCCCGCTGACCTTAATGCTGATCGGGCTGATTTTCCGCGGCGTGGCCTTTGAGTTCCGCTTTAAGGCCACACCCGCGCACCGGCCCTTCTGGGATAAAGCCTTTATCGGCGGCTCGGTGCTGGCCACCTTTACCCAGGGCATGGTGGTGGGAGCGGTGATCAACGGCTTTACGGTCAGCGGACGCGCCTTTGCCGGCGGTCCGTTCGACTGGTTCACGCCGTTCAACCTGTTCTGCGGTCTGGGGCTGGTGGTGGCCTATGCCTTTTTAGGCGCCACCTGGCTGGTGATGAAAAGCGAAAACCCGCTGCAGGGGCGGATGCGGCAGGTATCGAAACGTCTGTTGCTGGCGCTGCTGGGAATTATTGCAGTTATCAGCATCTGGACGCCGCTCTCCCAGCCCGCCATTGCCGACCGCTGGTTTAGCCTGCCGAACCTCTTCTTCCTGCTGCCGGTTCCGGTGCTGGTGGTGGCGCTGGGCCTGTGGCAGTGGCGCAGCCTGACTAACCCGCGCAGCCACCATCTGCCGTTCGTGTTGACCCTTGGGTTGATCTTTCTCGGCTTTAGCGGGCTGGGGATCAGCATCTGGCCGCATATCATTCCGCCGTCGATTACCCTGTGGCAGGCAGCAGCGCCGCCGCAGAGCCAGGGCTTTATGTTAGTGGGGGCGTTGTTCATTATCCCGATCATCCTTGTCTACACTTTCTGGAGTTATTACGTGTTTCGCGGCAAAGTCCAGCCTGGGGAGGGCTATCACTGATGAATCAACCTGTCTGGAAACGTCTGATGTGGATGGTGATTATTTGGGGCGGTAGCGTGCTGGCGCTGACGCTGGTGGGGATGTTCTTCCGCGTGCTGATGACCGCAGCGGGATTCAAGGCGCACTGAATAGTCTTAACCCTCTCCCTGAAAGGGAGAGGGAACAGTCCGTGTAGATATACCTAATCTGACAAAACCTTTCCTCCATTTGAAAAAGCGAATAATAACTCAACGTAACTATCGGCATGATGGCCGCTCAACGTAACCGGGTGGTGGCAAGATGTTTACAAAAACGTTATCGATAGTGATGCTGACCTGCGCGCTTTTTTCCGGTCAGCTGATGGCAGGACACAAGGGACATGCGTTTTTTTGGGTGAAGAACGTGGATCAACAGTTACGTCATGAAGCCGACAGCGATGAGCTGCGTGCGGTGGCGGAAGATTCAGCAGAAGGTTTGCGCGAACACCACCACTGGCAGAAGTCGCGCAAACCGGATACTCACTTTCGTTAATTAACTGCCTTTACGCTTCGGCAGCGTTTTCAGCAGATCGTCAGGGCTGACGGAAGCCACAACGCTGCCCGGCTGCGGCATTTTGAAGATGTGGTTTTTCATCTTGCCGATGACGTGCATTTCGCACGGACGGCAGTCGAACTTCAGGGTTAACACTTCATCGCCATTCACCAGCTGCATCGGGGTAGCCTTCCAGCTCTTGATGCTGCCCTTCGCCTGCTTCGGACAGAGGTTAAAGGCGAAGCGCAGACAGTGCTTGGTGATCATCACCGGCACGTCGCCCTTCTCTTCGTGCGCTTCATAGGCGGCATCGATCAACTCAACGCCATAGCGCTGATAGAAGGCCCGCGCTTTATGGTTGTAGACGTTCGCCAGGAATGAGAGGTGCGTTTCCGGGTAGACCGGCGGCGGTACGGAGACTGGTTTGCGGCTGCCGCGCGGGTAATTCGCCAGACGGGCTTCGTCGAGCATCTCAGCGGTTTCACGGCGGAACTGGTTCAACAGGCTGTTCGGGATAAACAGCGCATCTGCCAGATTGACCTGAATGTCCCGGGCGTAATAAATCGTCTGACCCAGCTTTGCCACCCCGTCTTTCAGACTGGTCAGCGCTTTTTCGGCGTTATTGGCGACCTCGAACATCCCGTCCAGGGTATGGGTCACACTGATACCATCTTCACAGGTCATAGTGAGGATCAGCTGCTCCTCCCAGCCGCCCAGCTCAATGTCCACCGCGATACGACGCTCGCTGGAGGTTTTCGTCAGCGCCTGCTGCCAGTTATGGTCGAGGTTGCGGTTCAGCGCCGCATTTGGGCGGGCCTTATACATGTCGGCAGGCATTTCGTTCGGCCAGACGCGGTAGCGGTTTTCACCGATTTTTTCCACCGTATTGGCGCGGAAGCCCACCACTTCACGTTTGATCATCACGTTCAGGCCATCACCATTGGCCAGCGGCTCGGTCACTTCCACGTCGAGATACTCTTTCGTCACCTTGAGCACTTCCCCTACCGGCAGGCCGATAAACTTCGGGGAGTCGAAGGCGCCGATGTCATCTTTACGCGCATTCACAAAGTAGTCGGTGCTGCCGCGGTGGAAGGTCTTGTCAGTGGACGGAATAAAGAAGTGCTCGGTGCGCCCGGCTGAGCTGCGCGCCAGGCCGCCGCGATCCTCAATAATCGCATCCAGCATCTGACGATAGTGGGCGGTGATGTTCTTCACGTAGCTCATGTCTTTGTAGCGCCCTTCAATCTTGAAGGACTGCACGCCGGCGTCGATCAGCGCGCCAAGGTTGGCGGTCTGGTCGTTGTCTTTCATCGACAGAAGGTGTTTATCGAAAGCCACCACGCGGCCCTGATCGTCTTTCAGGGTGTACGGCAGACGGCAGGCCTGAGAGCAGTCGCCACGGTTGGCGCTGCGCCCGGTCTGGGCATGGGAGATATTGCACTGTCCGGAGTAGGCCACACACAGGGCGCCGTGGATAAAGAACTCGATGGTGGCGTCGGTCGCCTGGCGTATGTCGCGGATCTGATTGAGGTTCAGCTCGCGCGCCAGCACGATCTGGGTAAATCCGGCATCCGAGAGGAACTTCGCTTTCTCCACGCTGCGGATATCGCACTGGGTACTGGCGTGCAGCTCAATCGGCGGGATATCCATTTCGAGGACACCCATATCCTGGACGATCAGCGCATCAACGCCGGTCTGATACAGGTCGGTAATCAGACGCTGCGCGGGCTCCAGTTCATCATCATGAAGAATGGTGTTCAGGGTCACGAACACCTTCGCCCCGAAACGGTGGGCGAACGGCACCAGATCGGCGATATCGCGCAGGCTGTTGCTGGCATTATGGCGGGCGCCAAATCCAGGGCCGCCGATATAGACCGCATCGGCACCGTGAAGGATCGCTTCACGGGCAATGGCGGCGTCACGAGCCGGGCTTAAGAGTTCAAGATGATGGGATGGCAGGCGCATACTTCGTCGTTATCCGTTATGGTCAAAATGGCGGCTATTGTAGTCAGAAGTATGGGCCAGTGAAACAGTTTTGCGTGCCTTTAGCGGGGATAATGGATCAGCGAGTGAAAGTGCACCGTCTGGCCGCTGCGGTTGCGGTAGGCGTGCGGTTTATCTCCGGCAAAACGCAGGCCGGTATCGGGGGCCAACGTCTGCCAGATGCCGTCGATCTGCATCTCCAGCTCACCGCTGATCACCACCACATGCTCAATCACCCCGGCTTCGTGCGGCGTGGATTCACTAAGCGCCCCCGGCGCGAGGGTAATTGAGAAGTGGTCATACTTCAGCATATCGTCCCAGGGGAACAGCGGTTTGACCACCATCGCCTGCTGCTGGGGGTCAAACAACGGCGGGCTCTCCGCTTCGGGGCTGATAAAGGTGGAGAACGGTACGTTCAGACCGGTGGCGATCTTCCACAGCGTCGAGACCGTCGGGCTGGATTCGTTGCGTTCCACCTGGCCGAGCATCGCTTTCGACACCCCGGTCTCTTCGGCCAGCTTCGACAGGCTCCAGCCGCGGGCCTGACGCAGCGTTTTCAGTGTGATGGCAAGATGTTGTGTGATGTCCATGGTCCCTCCCGTTGCCGCGAGTGTAGCACTTGTATGCTATAACGCACAGTGATACATTCTCGGCTGTTATAACGCACAACGGAGTTCCCATGCGCCCACCCTCGCTCACCTTTCCCACCCTGTTATCGGGTTTTGTTGCCGTTCTGGTGGGCTACGCCAGCTCTGCGGCCATCATCTGGCAGGCCGCGGCGGCGGCAGGTGCAACGGCACCACAGATCGCTGGCTGGATGACGTCACTGGGGATCGGCATGGGGATCAGCACCCTGGCGCTGTCGTGGTGGTATAAAGCGCCGGTGCTCACCGCCTGGTCGACGCCCGGTGCCGCCCTGCTGGCGACCAGCTTGCAGGGCGTGACGCTGTCAGAGACCATCGGCATCTTTATCTTTGCTAATGCCCTGATCCTGATTTGCGGCATCAGCGGTCTGTTCGCCCGGCTGATGAAAATCATCCCCCATTCGCTGGCAGCGGCGATGCTGGCGGGCGTTCTGCTGCGCTTTGGTTTGCAGGCCTTCAGCAACCTCGAGGGGCATCTGCTGCTATGCGGGAGTATGCTGCTGGCCTGGCTGGTGACCAAAGCCTTTGCGCCGCGCTATGCGATCGTCGCGACCCTGCTGGTGGGCAGCGTGGTGGCGGCCCTCAAAGGTGACGTTGTCACGGACAGATTAACCTTCGCGGTGGTAATGCCGGAATTTATCGCCCCGACCTTTAACCTGACCACGCTAATCAGCATCGGTCTGCCCTTCTTCCTGGTCACCATGGCCTCACAGAATGCGCCGGGATTCGCCACGATTAAAGCCTCCGGTTATCCGGTAGCGGTATCGCCGCTGATGGTCTTTACCGGCGGGCTGGCGCTGCTGCTGTCGCCATTTGGGGTCTACTCGATCTGCATTGCGGCAATCACCGCCGCCATCTGTCAGAGCCCTGATGCGCATCCGGATGCCAGCAAGCGCTGGCTGGCCGCGGCGGCGGCGGGTGTTTTTTACCTGCTGGCAGGGATTTTCGGCGGTTCGATTAGCGGGCTGATGGCGGCCCTGCCGTTAAGCTGGATCCAGACCCTGGCGGGGCTGGCGCTGCTGGGCACCATCGGCGGTAGTCTGCATCAGGCGCTGCACAATGAAGCTGAACGCGATGCTGCAATCGTGACGTTTCTGCTCACCGCCAGCGGCGCAACCCTTGCCGGGATCGGCTCGGCGTTCTGGGGATTGGTGGCGGGCGGCATCTGCTACGCCCTGCTGTTACGCACCCGACGCGCGTAGCTGGGACGGCGTCAGCCCGGTGGCGACGCGAAAGCGGTTGCTGAAGTGGCTGGCGGAGCTGAATCCGCACGCCAGGGCGATCTCCGTCAGCGGCTGGCGGGTGTAGCGCACCAGCGTTTTGGCCTTCTCCATCCGCCGCTGCATCACATACTGGTGAGGTGCCATCTGCATCGACTGCCGGAACATGCGGGCAAAATGAAACTCGCTTAACGTCGCCTGCGCCGCCAGATCCGCCAGGGTCAGCGGCTGGGCCAGGTTCTCTTCGATAAACCCGAGCACGTTGCGCAGCACAAAAGGCGACAGGCCGCCCGTGACCGTTGGCAGCGTCCACTGCACGTTGCTGTAACGCTGCACCAGATGGGTCAGTAGCAGCGTCGAGGCGGTACTCAGGGTGAGCTGATTGGCAGGCTGCTGCCAGTCGCAACCGAGGATAAAATGGCGGTACAGGGCAGTAATGCTGGCGTCGTTGCCAAACAGATTTTCGTCGAGGGTGAAGCTATAAGGGCTTTTGTCCCAGATCTGCTCCCCGACGCTGCGCAGGTGGTCATCGGTGCAGTAGAGGTGGATAAACGACAGATCGTCGCGAATATCCCAGCTTGACTCGCTCTCTTTCGGCATCAGACAGAAACGGTCCGGGCCGCCGCCGTTTTTCCAGCCCGCAGAGGTTTTGTGATAACTCTCGTAGCCGTCGGCGATATAGAGACTCAGGGTATGGTGATCGCAATATTGCGTGATGGTGTCGCGTTTATTTGACCAGGCCGCCAGCTGGATACCCGAATTCAGCGCCACGGCATTGTGCAATACCGCTTTATGCTTGCGCAGATTTTCAAAGGCACCGTACATCTCAGCCATAGCGACTCACACCCTGATAAATAAGAACCATTGAGTCTAAAAAGATCTTCCCTTCAGTGCCAGCCCTGTTGACTCCCCAGCGGGAAAAAAGCGCAAGAATATGCAAGTCCGACGCAAGTCTGTGAAAGAAGGCCGTTCTCCCTGCCGCCATACTGACTCCAGACTTTGCTGATAAGAGAAAAAACGATGAACGCATTACTGTACGCGCTGGTAGTTGTTATCTGGGGAACAACGTGGATTGCCATCTTCTTACAACAGGGGCCGGTGCCCGCCCCGGTCTCGATTTTCTGGCGCTTTGCCGTCGCCACCGCCACCATCATGACGGTGCTGCTGATCCTTCGCCGTCTGCGCCCGCTGGCCTTGCGCGACCACCTGTTTTGCGCCCTGCAGGGCTGCTGCGTGTTCTGCTTTAATTTCTGGTGCTTTTATACCGCCGCGGGGTATATCAACACCGGCCTCGAATCGGTGATTTTTTCGATGGCAGTGCTGTATAACGCCCTGAACAGCTTCCTGTTCTTTGGCCAGCGCCCGCCGACGCGTTTTTATCTGGCGGCGGCGCTGGGACTGCTCGGCATTATTACCCTGTTCTGGAACGACCTGTTAGCCAGCGGCTGGAGCGCCGGTCTGCTGTTCGGCATTGCCCTGTCGGCGCTGGGCACTTACGGCTTCTCACTCGGGAATATGATCAGCCTGCGCCACCAGCGCAACGGGCTGGAGACCATGACCACCAACGCCTGGGCGATGCTGTACGGCACCCTGGTGATGGGGGCGATTGCGCTGATCCGTGGGGATGACTTTACGCCGGTCTGGTCGGTGAGCTATATGGGCGCCCTGCTCTATCTGGCGCTGTTTGGCTCGGTGATTGCCTTTGGCGCTTACTTCACGTTGGTCGGACGAATTGGCGCGGGCAAAGCGGCATACAGCACCTTGCTGTTCCCGCTGGTGGCGCTCTCGTTCTCGACGGTGTACGAAGGGTACGTCTGGCACAGCAACGGGATTGCGGGGCTTCTGCTGATCTTAACCGGGAATCTGGTGATGTTTGCCCGGCCGGAGAACTGGTTTAAGCGGCTGCGAATGGCATAAAAAAAACCGGCCTGCGCGATGCAGGCCGGTCTGTTGTTATTTGGTTTTATTTACATCAAACATGGTGGCATCGGTCGCCATGTCATCAACAACCTGCTTCAGCGTCGCGAAGGTCATTGGCGTATTTTCGTTATTCAGCTCTTTCCCTTCACCCTTACGGACCACTTTAATGACCGGCTTGTTGGTCTTAGAGTCAATCAACTCACCTTCAAAGAACAGATGGGTATCCATGGTACGGTGACCGGTTGCCATTTGCGTGCCGGCTACGACCAGCGCCACAGGGACAACTTCATAGAACTGCAGGCCTTCTTTCTGCGAGCTTACACCGGTGATGGCACCGCGGAAGATCAGGCTGCGTGAGCCTGGCGTGGTCACAATCGGCTTACGCTGGCCGATTGCGGTCTTCATTTTGGTGTTGGTGTAATTTAACAGTTCATCCAGCGTGCGTTGACCGATCTGGGTGGTTGGCTTTGGCGTTGGATAATAGGTGATATTGTTCCAGATAATGCTGTCGTAGTTTGATTCGTTATAAGACGGATCAACCCAACGCAGCGTCGGTTTACCGGAAGCAGAGGTGGTTTGCTGGAGCCCGGAGTAGTCTTTTAAAAAACCTGAATATTGTTCAGGCGCAGCCACTTTTGACGCACAGCCAGCAAGAAGCAAAAGGCCGGAGAGCGCGGCAACTTTAAATAAAGTATTAGTACGCATAGTGGGTGTATCCCTGTTAAGTGCAAATATGCACTTGAAGTTATAGCAAAAGCTGGCTGAAAAAGAAGTGACAAAAAATGATGAAGACAGCACAAATTGAAAAAAAAGTGCCCGTCATAATGACGGGCTGAATTAAAGGTTTATTTTATATCCACTTGCCAGAATAAATGTTTACCAAACGGATCGATTTCGTAGCCGGTCACCTCTTTACGCACCGGCTCGAATATCGTTGAGTGCGCAATCATTACCGCAGGCATTTGATCGTGCATCATCTGCTGCGCCTGCTGATATAACGCTACGCGTTTATCGTGATCGGTAATAGATTTCGCTTCAGCAATAATTTTGTCGAATGGTTGATAACACCATTTGGCGGAATTGGAACCGCCGTTGGCCGAGGTGCAGGTAAACAGCGGGCCGAAGAAATTATCCGGGTCGCCCGTCGCCGTGGTCCAGCCCATGAGCGCCGCCTGATGTTCCCCGCCCTTCACCCGCTTGAGATATTCCCCCCACTCGTAGGTGACCACTTTGGTCTGCACGCCGATTTTTGCCCAGTCGGACTGGATCATCTCGGCCATCCGTTTGGCATTGGGGTTATACGGACGCTGCACCGGCATGGCCCACAGGTCAATGGTCATCCCGTTGGCAAACCCGGCCTCTTTCAGCAGGGCTTTGGCTTTATCCGGATCGTAGTCGTAGTCCTTCAGCGAACTGTCTGCGCTCCAGACACCCGGCGGCAGCAGGTTTTTGGCGGCGGTGCCGGTGCCCTGGAACACAGCCTCAATGATGGCCGGTTTGTTGATCGCCATCGCCAGTGCCTGGCGCACTTTAACGTTATCCAGCGGCGGCTTTTGCGTGTTAAATGCCAGGAAACCGGTATTCAGCCCCGCCTTGCTCATCAGATTGATGTCTTTATTTTCCTTCATCCGCGGCAGATCGGCGGGGTTCGGGAATGGCATCACCTGACACTCATTTTTCTCCAGTTTGGCGAGACGCACGGAGGCATCCGGAACGATGGTAAACACCAGCCGATCCAGCTTCGCCTTACCCTGCCAGTACTCCTGGAAGGCGGTGTAGAGGATCCGCGAGTCCTTCTGGTATTTCGCCAGCTTAAACGGCCCGGTGCCGATAGGCTCCATATCCACCTTCTCCGGGGTGCCCGCTTTCAGCATCGCATTGGCATATTCGGCAGAGAGAATCGAGGCGAAATACCAGCCGAGGTCAGCCACGAACGGCGCTTCCGGGTGGGCCAGGGTGAAGCGCACCGTATGGTCGTCGACTTTGTCGATGGCGGTGATCAGCTTGCCAAACTCCAGGCTCTCGAAGTTAGAGTAGTTACCGTTGGAGACGTTGTGATACGGATGATTAGCGTCTTTCTGCCGCATAAACGAGAAGATCACATCATCCGCGTTAAAGTCTCGCGTCGGCGTGAACAGCTTGTTGCTCTGGAACTTAACGCCCTTGCGCAGATGGAAGGTATAGACCTTACCATCCTCGCTGACCTCCCAGCTTTCGGCCAGGCTCGGCACCAGATCGGTCGTGCCCGGAGTAAAATCCACCAGCCGGTTGTACACCGGTACGGCGCTGGCATCCACGCTGGTGCCCGAGGTATAGAGTTGCGGGTTAAAGTTCTCCGGCGATCCTTCCGAACAATAGACCAGCGTTTTAGCGGCGACGGTGGAACTGACCGTCAGCGCGGCGACGGTCAGTGCCAACGTTGTGAGGTTGCTTTTCATCGCGTTTTCCTGTCTTTTAATTTGACGGCTAATGAATTTTTGTCGTGCCAAACCATAAATATCATTAAAGTGATTGTGCAAACACCTGATAACACAAATAAAGAAGGATCCACCATGGCTCACGCGCTCGCCAGTCAATTAACCCAACGCTTCTTTCGCTATCTGGCTATCACCAGTCAGAGCGATCCGAAGGTGAAAACCTTGCCCTCCACACCCGGCCAGCACGAGATGGCACGGGCACTGGCGATGGAGCTGCAAACGCTGGGTCTGGACGACATTGTGATCGACGAATTTGCCACCGTTACTGCGGTCAAAAAGGGCAACGTGCCCGGCGCGCCGCGGATCGGTTTTATCACCCATATCGATACCGTCGACGTGGGATTGTCACCGGATATTTATCCGCAGATCCTCACCTTTACAGGCGATGATCTCTGCCTGAATGCCGAAAAAGATATCTGGCTGCGGGTTAGCGAGCACCCGGAAATTCAGGCCTACCCCAACGAAGCGATCATCTTCAGCGACGGCACCAGCGTGCTGGGTGCCGACAACAAAGCGGCCGTCACAGTGGTAATGACGCTGCTGGAAAATCTCACTGCAGAGCATCGGCATGGCGATATCGTGGTGGCCTTTGTGCCGGACGAAGAGATTGGCCTGTGCGGGGCGAAAGCGCTAGATCTGGCGCGTTTTGACGTCGATTTTGCCTGGACCATCGACTGCTGCGAGCTGGGAGAGATTGTTTACGAGAACTTCAACGCCGCGGCGGCGGAAATTCGCTTTACCGGCGTGACGGCACACCCGATGTCGGCCAAAGGCGTACTGGTGAACCCGCTGCTGATGGCCACCGACTACATCAGCCACTTCGATCGCCTGCAAACCCCGGAGCACACCGAAGGCCGCGAAGGCTATATCTGGTTTAACGGCATCCAGGCCGGGCAAAACGAAGCGGTGCTGAAAGCCAATATCCGTGATTTCGATCGCGACAGCTTCGCCGTCCGCAAGGCTCAGATTGGCGACGTAGCGGAGAAAATCGCTGCCCAACACCCTACCGCGAAGGTGAGCTGGCATATCGAAGATACTTACAGCAATATCAGCAACGCGGTGGGAGAAGATCGGCGTGCGATCGACCTGATGTTCGAAGCGATGGAAAGCCTGGGCATCACGCCAAAACCGACCCCGATGCGCGGCGGCACCGACGGCGCGGCGCTGTCAGCGAAGGGGCTGTTGACCCCGAACTTCTTCACCGGCGCGCATAACTTCCATTCGAAGTTTGAGTTTTTACCGCTGAAATCGTTCGAGGCCTCGTATAACACGGCGCTACAGCTCTGTTTGCTGGCGGCACGTTAAGCCGGTTTACGCGCCAGCAGCGTGGCGAAACGCAGTTTGATGCGGTTCCCCTGGGCGTCGGTACGGTGCAATTCGCCGACGTCCTCGTTGTATTTCAGCTGTTCCCAGCCCGCATAGTAGCCGCTCAGCTCCCCGGTTTTAAACGCAAACGGGAAGCCGACGTTGCACGGATAGTCTTCGGTATCCATCGCCGCGACAATCAGGTTATAGCCGCCCGGTCTGGTGCAGCGCTGCATATTGTCGATCAGGCCAGGAATGGTTTCTGCCTGCAGGAACATCAGCACCACGGTCGAGAGGATAAAATCGTATTCGCCGTCAAAACGCAGGGTGTTGAGATCCTTAATCGCTGTCTGCAGGTTAGTGATGCCCTCTTTGGCCTTGATGCTCTCGATGTTGTCGATGCTGTTGGCATTCTTATCCCAGGCGGTGACATCAAAGCCGTTCGCCGCCAGATAGAGGCTGTTGCGCCCGTTGCCGCAGCCGAGATCCAGGGTTTTGCCCGGTTTAACCATCCCTGCGCTATACACCACCTCAGAGTGGGTGCGGGTCATGCCATATTTTTCGGTGAAGTAGTTCTCATCAAACACAGTCATTCTCTTTCCTCAGCTTGCATAAGCGTTGCTTTGTCTGCACGGACCAACAGCGTCCCCTGCATCAGCAGGATAAACGTGCGCACCAGTAATAGCGCAATGATGGCGTTGGTAAAAATAAATAGCGGGATGGCGATGGCGTGGAAAAAACCGGACGGGCTACTCTGCCCCAGATGCAGACCGGTGGTAGCCAGCGCCGAGACGCCGAACGAAAAACTCCAGAACGACGCATTAAACGGCTGCGACAGATACCAGGGCATCAGGCGCAGGGTAAATAACAGCTGCAGCAGGCCGTAGCCAAACAGCATTTTGGCGAAGGTATCGGCTTCACCGCCGTTGACGCTTAACCAGGCGCTACAGGCCACCAGCGCGGGCGCCAGCTGGATCCCAAGGGAGGTGCGCATCGCCGAAGGCAGTTCGCCGGCACTGCGCAGACGCTGCAAAATCACCGGCTCCAGGCTCAGCCAGGAGAAAACCCCGGCTCCGAGGAACACCAGCCCGGCATCGTGAAACCCGAGCGCCCCGCAGGCCATGGCGCTGATAAAATTATTTGCCACCGTCGGCAGATAGAGGCCCGGGGTAGTCGCCTCCTCCGGGTGTTTGCCGCGCCACAGTCCGGCAGACTGCCACGCCGCATAGCTCAGCTGCACCACCACCCCGACGGTGAACAGGGCCAACGCCAGCGGACGAAACCAGGGCACGAAGCCAATCGCCACCAGCATGGTGGTGGCGGGAAACAGGCTGACAAAGCTGCTCATCACCGGGTGGCGCATCTCCGCCAGTACGCTGCGCGGAAAGCGTATCGCGCGGGTGAGAAACGCCGCGGTCAGCAGGAGCCACATCACCATCGCCAGCGTCACCAGGATCTCCCCCGGCCAACGCGTCACCGGCCAGAGGGTGCTGGCGTAACGCCAGGCAAAGCCCATCCCTATGGTTCCGAGCACCATCCCGTAGTAACCCGCGGGTAAATTAAGAACGCGTTCAGTCGCTTGCGTTTTAAACATAAATTTTAATCTATAAAATATATTTGAAATACTAGTTTAAGGTGTTTCATTTTTGGATGCCACTGTTTCGATCAAGCTAAAGTTTGCTACGTTTAGTGGAGAGGACAACTGCGGGCACAGTGATGAAAAAATATCGACTTAGCGATGAAAGCCGTTTGCACCACTGGCAGGACGGTGAGACCAAAACAGCGGTAAAGGTGCGCCAGATTATCGCCGAACGTGATTTCAGCGATGTGAAATTAGGCACTCGGGGTGGCTGGATCGATGACGAATCGGCCCTGTCTCACGAGCACGACTGCTGGATCTACGATGAGAACAGCGTGGTGTTCGCCGGCGCGCAGGTCAGCGGCAACGCGCGGATCACCCAGCCCTGCGTCATCAGCCATCAGGTTTCAATTGGTGATAACGTCTGGGTGGATGGCGCGGAGATCGGCTATGGTGCCCGCTTAAGTGACAACGTCACGGTGCAGTCCTCGGTGGTGCGCGGGGAGTGTCATCTGTTCGACAACGCCCGCATTCTGCATAACAGCATGGTGATTGCCGCCAAAGGCCTGACCCCGGACCCGCATCAGATCCTGCGCATTTTCGGCGAGGCCACCGTCAGCCAGTCGCGGGTGGTGCATCAGGCGCAGATCTACGGCAATGCCATCGTCAGCTATGCCTTTGTCGAGCATCGTGCAGAAGTGTTTGAGAACGCGCTGCTTGAGGGCAACGAGGTGAATAACGTCTGGGTGTGCGACTGCGCCAAAGTGTACGGTAACGCCCGCCTGCTCGCCGGGCTGGAGGAGGATGCTATCCCCACCCTGCGCTACAGCTCCCAGGTGGCGGAAAACGCGCTGGTCGAGGGTAACTGCGTGATCAAACATCACGTCCTGATTGGTGGCAACGCCTGGCTGCGCGGCGGGCCGATCCTGATTGACGATAAAGTGGTGATCCAGGGTCGGGCGCGCATTCACGGGGAAGTGCTGATCGAGCATCATATTGAAATTACCGATGACGCGGTGATTGAAGCGTCACACGGAGATGTGATTCACCTGCGCGGCGAGAAGATGATTAACGGCGCGCAGCACATCACGCGCACGCCGTTGCTCGGGGCATTATGAGGTGCAGATCCGGGCGTAGATATTCTGGTCGTCATAGCGCCCATTGAGGAACTCAGCCTCTTTCAGGCACCCTTCCAGCAGGAAGCCGTTGCGCAGCGCCACCTGGTTACTGGCGGCGTTGTCGACGCGGCACTTGATCACAAAGCGGCGGATCTCACCCCGTCCGGCGTAGTAGCCAATAAAGGCCTCCAGCGCCAGGGATATTATCCCCTGCCCCTGATGCGCTTCATCCAGCCAGTAGCCGATATAGCCGGTTTTGTTCAGCGGCTCGATGGAATTGAACGACAGCACGCCTGCCAGGACGTTATCCCTGAAGATGAGGAACATTTTGGCGTAACCGCGCTGATGCAGCATCTGGTTGCTGAGGATGTTCTGGCGGGTGTCCTCTTCTGAGCCGACGAATTGCGGCCAGTTGAGATAGTCCTGCAGATACGCCCGGTTTTTGACCACCAGATTGTGCAGCTCGGTGGTGTAACGCTCATCGGTGGCGCGCAGTTCGAGATGCGCATTGACGGGGATAATTTCTTCGGTTGTTGTGGTCATTGAGCTTCCTGTGCAATGCCGGGCGGCGCATGCGCTTGCCCGGCCTACGGTTTGTACCTGTTGCCTTAACGCATTACCCGGTCATCGACGTACTGGCGTTTATCCGGCGCGGGTGGGAAGTAGTGATACAGCCAGGTTTCGCTGATCGCTTCGCCCTGGCAGCGCAGGAACATGCGCATGTCCACCGTATCGGTAGAGTCGCTGGTCGGGTACCAGTCAAACAGGATGCGATACCCGTCGAATGGCTCCACGTAGAGGATCTCAATCTGCTTCGCTTCCCCGCTGGAGAGGGTGATCACCGGCTCGATCCCTTTCGGCGCAGCCGCTTTCAAATCGCCGCCAACAAAATCGACCGCGAAACGGCGCGACCACACTTTCGGGAAGTGCTCGCCCGGGGCCCAGCCTTCCGGGAAACCGCCCATTCCGGTGCGGGTCGCCAGCACGTTGGCCAGCGGAGAACGGACCGGCGGTTTGGCGCTCCAGTAGAGACGATACTGGAAGTCGAGTTTATCCCCCGCTTTCACCGGTTTTTCCGGCTGCCAGAAGCAGACCACGTTATCCAGAGTTTCACCGGTGGTCGGGATCTCCATCAGCGACACGGTGCCTTTACCCCACTGGTTACGCGGCTCGACCCACAGGCTTGGGCGTTTGTTGTACCAGCCCATAATGTCCTGATAGTGCGTAAAGTCGCGGTCGAGTTGCAACAGACCAAAGCCTTTCGGGTTTTTGTCGGTATAGGCGTTGAACTGCAGCTTCTGCGGGTTATTCAGCGGACGGCAGATCCACTCCCCGTTGCCGCGCCACATCGCCAGACGATCGGAGTCGTGGATCTGTGGGTGAATGGTGTCGCACATGCGGCGCTCGTTGTTGCCGCAGGCGAACATGCTGGTCATCGGTGAAATGCCCAACTGCTGTATGTCCTTACGGGCATAGAGATGGTTTTCGACATCCATGATCACCTGGGTCTTCTCGCAGTGGATCACGAACTTATAGGCCCCGGTGATGCTTGGGCTGTCGAGCAGGGTGTAGACCGTAAAGGTGGTCGCGCCCGGTTTGACGGTTTCAAACCAGAACGAGGTAAAGTCCGGGAACTCTTCTTGCGTATCGGCGTAGGTGTTCAGCGCCAGACCACGCGCCGAGAGACCGTACTGGTAGGTATCATCCACCGCGCGGAAGTAGCTGGCGCCGAGGAAGGAGACGATATCGCGACGCGCCAGCTCCGGGGATTTAAAGGCGCGGAAACCGGCAAAGCCTAAATCGCTCTGGCCTTCCAGCTGTTTGGTGTCGACGCCCGCGTCGTGGTAATTGAACAGCTCCGGGCGGAAGTGAATCTCACGCGCCTGGGCGCTTTGGCTGTCCAGCGAGAACATGCGCACCCGGCGGCGGAAGCCCATCCCAACGTGGAAGAACTGCACGTCGAGCTGGCGATTTTCGATGTTATTCCACAGCGACTGCTTCGCATCGTACTGGATGCTGTTATAGGCCTGCGGCGTCAGGGTCGCTAAGGTATCCGGCAGCGGACGCGGCGCACCGCCCCACGGTGTTTGCGCCAGGTCGTGCGCCATGGACTGCAGCACGGAAAAGTCGAAACGACGGCTCGTACCGTCCGCAATATCCGATTCAGCCGCACTGGCCGCCCGGGAAAAGAGCGCGGCGAGTCCGGAAGTCCCGCTCAGTGCGGCAACGGCCATTGAGCCTTTTAAAAAACGTCTGCGATTCATGCCTGGGAAAACGTCCTTATGGTCGTGGGGAGTGGGTTTCGCATCGGCGAAACAACGGCAAGAAAGAACATCATTAAGAGGGCACAGCCTAAACAAAAATGATTAAGAATCCAATTATTGACAGGCGAGAATCTGCCCAAAGCGAGAAAGATTTTTATGTCGAGGAGAATTGCCTGAATCGGGGGTAAAGAAACGTATAAAAAAGCCCCTGCCGGACATTAACGACAGAGGCTAAACGGCTAAATTGTTGTTATTTTACGCTGACATCGATACCCGGGAAGTACTTCTTCGCCAGCTTATCGATGGTGCCGTCAGCGCGGACTTTATCAATGGCGGCATCAAGCTGCTTCTTAGTGGCCTCGTCGCCTTTACGCAGGCCATAACCGATCCCACTTCCGAGAATAGTGTCATCCGCCACCGGCTTGCCGATAAAGCCGAAGCCTTTCCCCTGCGGCTTGCTGAGGAATCCGGCCTGCCCGGCGGCAGACATCACCAGCGAGGCGTCAATACGGCCATTGAGCAAATCGCCCCAGGCCATGTTCTGATCTTTATAGGACACCACGGTAACGCCCTGCTTTTCCCAGTGCTCCTTAGCGTAGGTCTCCTGAATGGAACCCTGCAACACGCCAATGGTCTTGCCTTTCAGCCCTTCCGGCGTGGCATCAACCGCGGTGCCGGTCTTGCCCACCAGTTGGGAAGGAATACGATAGATCGGCTGGGTAAAGTCGATGCTCTGACGACGCTGGTCGGTGATGTTCATCGCCGAGTTAATGGCGTCGAATTTCTTCGCCACCAGCCCCGGTATCAGCGCGTCAAACGAGGTCTCCACCCAGCTGCATTTCAGCGCGGCGGCGGCGCAAATGGCGTTCCCGAGCTCAATATCAAACCCCTCCAGCTCACCCGAGGCGTTACGGCTCTCAAACGGCGGATACTCGGCTTCTACGCCATAACGTAATTCTGTTGCGGCGATGGAAGAGAACGAACACAGCAATCCCAGGCCGACAACGAAGGCTTTTAATTTCATGACTGAACTCCTTAGCGTGGTGTTACCCGACACAGGGCCTGCGCACCTGCCCGTAATGTTGCCTCATCTTTCGCAAAAGAGAGGCGGATTAATTTGTTATCTGTCCCGTCGGTGTAAAACGCCGACAGCGGAATGGTGGCAACGCCGTGGTCAACGATCAGCCGTTTCACCATCTCGCTGTCACGCTCGTCGCTGAAGTGGCTGTAATCCGCCAGCAGGAAGAACGAGCCTGCACTCGGCAGCAGACGGAAGGGTGAATCCGCGAGTAAGTTGACCAGCAGATCGCGTTTGCGCTGGTAAAAGGCCGCCAGCGACAGCCAGGTTTGCGGGTCGGCCATATGCTCGGCAAAAGCGTACTGCATTGGCGTATCGGCTGAAAACATTAAAAACTGATGGATCTTGCAGATCTCGTCCATCAGCTCCGCCGGGGCGACACAGTAGCCAACGCGCCAGCCGGTGACGTGATAGGTTTTGCCAAACGACGAGACGATGACGCTGCGCTCCGCCAGCCCGGGATGGGTCGCCATACCGTGATGCGGCACGTCGTCAAACACCACGTGCTCGTAGACTTCGTCAGAGAGAATAATGATATCGGTGTTGCGGGTGATGACCGCCAGCTGTTGCAGATCCTCAGCCGAAAACACCTGTCCGCTCGGGTTATGCGGCGTGTTGATGATGATCATCCGCGTGCGCGAGGTGATGGCGGCGCGCACTTCATCCCAGTTCACCGCAAAATCCGGCACCGTCAGCTTGATGGCGACCGGGGTCGCGCCCTGCAGACGCACAATCGGCGCATAGCTGTCGAATGAGGGTTCAAAGTAGATCACCTCGTCGCCGGGATGCACCAGCCCGCTGATGGCCGAGTAGAGCCCTTCGCTGGCGCTGGCGGTGATCAGCACTTCGCTGGCGGGATCGTATTGCGTGCCATACAGCGAGGCAATTTTATCGGCGATGCGCGCTTTCAGCGGCGCCAGCCCGGTCATCGACGCATACTGGTTATGGCCCGCCTGCATCGCCCGGTGTACGCCCGCAATCAGCGCCGGATCGCATTCGAAATTCGGCGCACCCTGGGAAAGGTTGATGGCATTGTGCTCAGTGGAGAGCTGACCGATAACGGTAAAAATGGTGGTGCCAACGTCCGGCAGTTTGGAACGGGGTTGTATCGGAGTACGCAGCGTCATCGGAAATTCCTCTGGTAGAGAGTGCATAACTATTCAACCCGAAGGCTATTGTGGCGACAATCGAATTGTTGTCATAATAGCCATGACAAAAAATCATAGCTGGAGGTTCCATGTCGCGTCGCTCGTTCCCGCTTACCGCCGTTGAGGCCTTTATCGTTACTGCGCGGCATCTGAATCTGACCCATGCCGCTAAAGAGCTGTGTCTGACTCAGGGGGCGGTGAGCCGCAAGATTGCCGCTCTTGAAAGTTGGTTCGGCTTTCCGCTGTTTGAACGCCACGCCCGCGGGCTGCGCCTCTCCTCCCAGGGTAGCGCCCTGCTGCCGGATCTGCGCGCCTCGTATGAACAGGTTCTGACGGTGGTGGATCAGGCCCGCGCCCAGCAAACCGTGGTGCGCCTTAAAGTTCCCACCTGCGCCATGCGCTGGCTGGTGCCGCGGCTGTTGCAGGTGGAGCGCGAGCAGCCCGAACTGCAGATCGCCCTGACCACCACCAACGAGCACAGCGTCAATTTCAAAACCGAATCCTATGACGCCGCCATCGTGTTTGGCACTCAGCTCAGCGCCGGGGATCTGCTGTTCGAGGAGGCGTTAACCCCGGTGTTAAGCCCCCTGCGCCAGGGCTCAGCGGTGGAGTCGCTCACCTTCCTGCACCCAACCCGGGATAAGACCGATTGGTCGCTATGGCTGGAAAAACAGACCGCACAGCCATCTGTTATGCACAAAAATCAACACTTCGACACTATGGATTTGGCAATCACCGCCGCCATTCAGGGGCTCGGAGTGGCGATTGCAGACGAGACGCTGGTGGCGGAAGACATCCGCGCCGGGCGGCTCGTGCGGCCTTACGCCAGCAGCGTCAGAACCGGGGCCAGCTACCGGCTGGTGCTGCGGGAGTCGCGCGACAAAGCGGCCGGACTGGCCGCTTTTCGTGAGTGTCTGCTTAATCCAGGCTGACGTGGTGCTTCATCACCCGTTTAAACAGCACCATCCGGGCGCGCATAAAGCGGTTTTCAAGCTTAAATTCCGCATGTTTATTCACTCCGATGCGCAGCAGTACGTCCCGCCCGTGGTGACAGGCAGGCCAGCGCGTTGGGCCATCCAGGATGTCACACGTCTGGCTGGCACGGCGGGCGAAATTAACCCAGTAATCGGCAACCTGGGCTGAGAATGCCAGGTCGTTGTTATTCACGTAGTGCCGGGCGGGCTCGGCCAGGGTGAGCGTGTCAAACACGTACGGCACCTCGTTGCCGTGCCATGCTCCGTTAACGTAGGTGGCGTGCTCGGCTTCGGCGACATAGTCAAACCAGTAGCGCCAGCATGGCTGCCCTATCCGCCGCTGGGCCTGCATCACCACAAACCCCAGGGTGGTGAAGGCCATATCCCGACACACCTGGCGCCCTAACTCGGTATCATCCTTCACCCCCGGATAGAGCAGCTTGATCAACCCCAGCCCCAGCCGCCGCTCCCGGCGCAGCTTCTGGATCTGCCCCGCGAGATCGATACCAAACACCGCCATCACGCTGGCTTCGTCGCTGTTGGAGCCCACCATGATTGGCACCGGATGCTGGCGGGCGGCGAAAAAGACCTCCAGCATCGGCTCGGGTAACACGCAATCCCCGACGATGGGCGCAGGCGCCACGTTGAGCGGGGCCGCCAGCGGCCAGAGCGCCTCCGGCGGGATCGCCCGCAGCTGGTCGGCGGTGGCGTTTTGCAGCCCAAAATGGGCCGCCAGCGCCTCGCCTTTTTTGAGGGCCTGCTCCTGGGGCGTATCCGGCAGGGTGTACCCGCTCTGGATAATTGCCTTATGAAATAGCCCTTTCGCCAGCGGCGAGGCCAGCAGAGACAACACGCTACGCGCCCCTGCAGATTCACCAAACAGGGTGATGTTGTTCGGGTCACCACCAAACCGGGCGATGTTGTCCTGCACCCACTCCAGGGCGGCGATCTGATCGAGCAGGGCAAAGTTATGCACCACCCGCTCCTCTTCCCCTTCCAGCGCCGGATGGGCAAAAAAGCCCAAATGGCCCAGCCGGTAATTCAGCGTCACCACAATCGCGCCGCGCTGTGCCAGCGCCTTCCCGTCATAGGGCGGCAACCCGCCTGCGCCAATGGTAAAGCCGCCCCCGTGCAGCCAGACCATCACCGGGAGGGGTTCCGGACGCTGAACCGGGGACCAGACGTTCAGGTAGAGGCAATCTTCCGAGAAACGACCCGGATCACCCCCGCCCAGCTGCTGGCAATACTCACTGCTCTGCCAGCTCGATGGTGAAAAGGCGGTGGCCTGACGCACGCCCTGCCAGCTTTCAACTGGCTGCGGCGAGCGCCAGCGCAATGCGCCCACCGGCGGCGCGGCGTAGGGAATGGCGCGCCAGTTCTGCACATCACCATCCGTGATGCCGCTCAGCGCCCCCTGGCGCGTGGTAATTATCTGAGATGAGGCGTTTTCCATACTGACCTTACATTGCTGACTCATCCCCGCAGAGTACCGTTTTCAGAGCAAACCGCAACGCCGCTTGCTGCGCTCTTCCGCCTCCCGGTAGAGGGTGAACTCATCCAGCACCGCACAGCCCAGCGCCTCCTCAAAGGCATCGCGGCTGGCGTTGCCGTGGGTGCGGGCCTGGGTTTCATTCCCGAGGTTCGACTGAAAGATCCCGGCGGCGCTCACCGGAAGAAAATCTTCATAGGTGATAGGCTGGGCCACCACCCAGCCGCGCTCAATCAGCGGCTGAGGATCGTCCCCGGGGCCAAAAGAGTGCCGGTGCGACTCTCCCGCCGGGGTCAGGCGATAGCGGAACCATGCCAGCCCCTGACGGCGCAGGAAGATATCGCTGTCGGGAAAGGCCCGGAAGACCTCCTGGAGATGCAGCTGATGGGTCAGGTTATCCTTGCCGGTGCCGGAGTCGGCCAGCAGGCGATCGTACAGCTCGCGTCCTTTCGGGGTTAACGCCACGCCGCGCTGCTCGATCTCACCGAAGCGAGCGGTATGGGTTCCGCGATGTTCGCCTGCAAACAGAATCGGTTCCTCCAGCGCCTTAAAGCTGGTCTGACGCAGCAGAAGCGGCACCTCCCGGCGCGGCGGCCCCTCAATTAGCATCTTCGGCTCAATGCCGTACTCCGGCATCAGAGCCTGCACCCGGTCGATATCCAGGGTGCGCGGCGTCAGGTGGTTGATGTGGCAACCGGGGAAACAGACCACGTCGGCAATCAGCCGGTGTTCGTTGTGCAGCGCCTGGTAGGTTTCATGATCCACCGTGGCATGGCGGTGCCAGCGGAACGTCTCCAGCGCCTGCTGGACAAACTCCTCGGCCTGCGCCGGGGTGAATTCCCCTTCCGCCTCGTGCAGGTCAATCAGCTCCAGACAACGGGGGGTGAAGATGTTGCGGCGGGCCAGAATCTCTGCCGCCTTCTCGCGCAGGGAAACGTTGTCGATCAGATCGAGGCGCAGCAGCGAGGTGAAAATTCGAAACGGGTTACGGCACAGGGCGGCATCGTCAACCGGACGAAACGCGGTGGAGTGGACCGGCACCCCTGCCTGGGAGAGATCGTAATAACTGACCGGGAACATCCCCATAATGGCGAACATCCGCCGCAGGGTGGCCAGCTCCAGGGCCGTACCGACACGGATTGCCCCGTGGCGTTCGAGGTTGAGGCGAGCCAGTTCATCCGCGTTGGCCAGTTGCTCATGCAGTTTCGGGTTATTTTCCAGTACCGCCAGATTCACATCTGCGACCAGCTCCAGCAGCGTTCCGTATTGCGGAACTTCCTGCTGATACATTGCCGACATCGCCTGTGAAAAGTGCTCCCGAATATCATCAGCCGTGATGTTGTTCGCCATGATTTAATGCCTCCAGTGAATATTACCTGGAGTGTAGAGAAGGCCATTGCGGCTGGCGGGAAGAATTTACGATTTGTGATCCAGGTGGAGGGGTGCTCATTTCCTGACTAGCGGCGACCTTAAGCGATTCAGGCGTCTGCACAACTATTTCCGAACATATCCAAAAATTGCTTGTTACTCAATTAGATTGAATGTTAATAATATTTTGCTAGCAGGTTATCAAAATTAAACAACTTTACTTGTCACTCCGCTACCTCTGTTTTTAACATCGCCTATGGAAAAAAATGGTTTGTTTAGTCAGCGCATTCGTCTGCGCCATCTGCACACTTTTGTGGCCGTCGCTCAACAGGGAACGCTGGGGCGTGCGGCTGAGACGCTTAATCTGAGCCAGCCTGCGCTCTCCAAAACGCTGAACGAGCTGGAGCAGCTGACCGGTACCCGCCTGTTCGACCGGGGACGACTGGGTGCACAGCTGACGCTGGTGGGAGAGCAATTCCTGACCCACGCCGTTAAAGTGCTTGATGCCCTGAATACGGCGGGCCAGTCGCTGACGCGGCGTAACGACGTGCCGGGGGATGTGGTGCGCATTGGGGCTCTCCCTACCGCAGCGCTGGGCATTCTGCCTGCGGTTATCGGCCAGTTTCACAAGCAGCAGCGCAACATCACGCTGCAGGTGGCGACCATGAATAACACCATGCTGCTGGCGGGGCTCAAGTCCGGGGAGCTGGATCTGGGGATCGGCAGAATGTCGGACCCGGAGCTGATGAGCGGCCTTAATTACGAGCTGCTGTTCCTCGAATCCCTGAAGCTGGTGGTGCGCCCGCGTCATCCGATCCTCAATGATACCGTGACCCTCAGCCGGGTGATGGAGTGGCCGGTAGTGGTCTCCCCGAAAGGCACCGTTCCGCGCCAGACCGCAGAAACACTGCTGGAAACGCAGGGGTGTAAACTGCCGTCGGGCTGTATCGAAACCCTGTCGGCCTCCCTGTCGCGCCAGCTGACGGTCGATTTTGACTATGTCTGGTTCGTGCCTTCCGGCGCGGTGAAGGAGGATCTGCGCCAGGGCACGCTGGTGGCGCTGCCGGTAACCACCTCAAGCCCCGGCGAACCGATTGGGGTATTAACCCGCGTGGAGGCCCCGCTCTCCACCGCCACCCAGACGCTGCTCAGCGCGATACGTAAATCCATGCCGGTGTGATCACACTTCCTCTATGCCCGTCTTGATGACGGGCTTTTTGTTTCCGTTACTCAAATAATGCGAAATCATTCATTAACAATTGCGCTAAACAATTTAACAGATTTATCATACCCGCCGATTTCACCAAATGGTTCATTCAAATAACGCAGCGGTGATCTCTCAGACGCTATAATGGCGTTATGTCCGACTTTTTCATCATGGATCTTTTCTTCTGTTACCCATTTGGTTCAGATGCAATGCTGTCTGGCCAGCGAAGACAAGATTATTTCAGGAGACAGAAATGGCTTTAGGTAATTCGCTACGTGGGTTCCCCCGGATCCTGCTGTGGCTGCTGGTCGGTCTGATGGCACTCATCGGGCTGGCGGTCGGTGGGCTGGGCTTTAAGCTCGCCACCGTAGGGGGAAGCTGGTACTTCCTGATCATGGGCGTGGTGATGCTGATCGCCGCGTTCCTCATTGCGCGCCGTCGCGCCAGCGGCATCATCCTTTACGCGGTAGCATTTATCGCCTCGCTGGTCTGGGCCGTGAGCGACGCGGGCTGGGATTTCTGGCCGCTGTTCTCGCGCCTGTTCACCTTTGCGGTGCTGGCCTTCCTCGCCGCCATCGTCTGGCCGTTCCTGCGTGGCGCGGGTCAACCGGTTAACAAAGCCCCGGCGTTCACCATTGCTGCCGTGCTGGCGGTGGTGATGCTGGTGAGCGTCGGCTGGATGTTTAAGCCGCAAACCCTGGTCGCGGCTAACGAACCGGTCCCGGTTAAACCGGTCGCCGAAGGTCAACAGCAGAAGAACTGGGCGCACTGGGGGAACACCACCCACGGCGACCGTTTTGCCGCGCTGGATCAGATTAACAAGCAAAACGTGAACGATCTGAAGGTGGCCTGGGTTGCCCATACCGGCGACATTCCGCAGAGCAACGGCTCCGGCGCGGAAGACCAGAATACCCCGCTGCAGATTGGCGATACGCTGTTTGTCTGTACGCCGTACAGTAAAGTGCTGGCGCTGGACGTGGACTCCGGGAAAGAGAAGTGGCGTTACGATTCGAAAGCCACTGCGCCCAACTGGCAGCGCTGCCGTGGGCTGGGCTATTTCGAAGAGACAACTAAGGTGACAACGTCACCGACAGAGACTCAGCCTGCCGCCTGCGCGCGCCGTCTGTTCCTGCCGACCACCGATGCCCGCCTGATTGCGCTTAACGCCGACAACGGCAAGCTGTGCGACGACTTTGGCGACCACGGCGTGGTTGACCTTGGCGTGGGCATGGGCGAAATCAAGCCAGGTTACTATCAGCAGACCTCCACCCCGCTGGTGGCGGGTAATGTGGTGGTCGTGGGTGGACGCGTGGCGGATAACTTCTCCACCGGTGAACCACCGGGTGTGGTCCGTGCTTACGACGTGCATACCGGTAAACTGGCGTGGGCCTGGGATCCAGGCAACCCGAACCTCACCGGCCTGCCGCCGGAAGGCCAGACCTACACCCGCGGGACGCCGAACGTCTGGTCAGCGATGTCCTATGACGCGAAGCTAAACCTGATCTACCTCCCGACCGGTAACGCCACGCCAGATTTCTACGCGGGCGAACGTACCGAGCTGGACGATAAATACAGCTCCTCGATTGTGGCGGTGGATGCCGCGACCGGTCAGGTCCGCTGGCATTTCCAGACCACCCACCACGATCTGTGGGACTTCGACCTGCCTTCCCAGCCGCTGCTGTACGATCTGCCGGATGATAAAGGGGGCTCGACCCCGGTACTGGTGCAGACCAGCAAGCAGGGCATGATCTTTATGCTCAACCGCGAAACCGGCGAGCCGGTGGCAAAAGTGGAAGAGCGTCCGGTGCCTGCCGGGAATGTCGAGGGCGAGCGTTATTCCCCTACCCAGCCGTACTCGGTCGGCATGCCAATGATTGGCAACCAGACCCTGCACGAGTCGGATATGTGGGGCGCGACGCCGGTTGACCTGCTGCTGTGCCGCATCCAGTTTAAAGAGATGCGCCATCAGGGCGTCTATACCCCGCCGGGTCTGGATCGCTCCCTGCAGTTCCCGGGCTCGCTGGGCGGGATGAACTGGGGCAGCGTGTCGGTGGACCCGAACAACAGCCTGATGTTCGTCAACGACATGCGTCTGGGGCTGGCGAACTACATGGTGCCGCGCGCCAATGTGGCTAAAAACGCCAGCGGGATTGAGATGGGTATCGTCCCGATGGACGGTACGCCGTTTGGTGCTATGCGCGAGCGTTTCCTGTCTCCGCTGGGTATTCCGTGCCAGAAACCGCCGTTCGGCACCATGTCTGCGGTCGATCTGAAGTCCGGCAAGCTGGTGTGGCAGGTTCCGGTGGGTACCGTGGAAGATACGGGTCCGCTGGGCATTCGCATGCATATGCCCATCCCAATCGGCATGCCGACCCTGGGGGCATCGCTTTCCACCCAGTCCGGCCTGCTGTTCTTCGCCGGGACTCAGGACTTCTACCTGCGCGCGTTCGATACCGCCAACGGGAAAGAGATCTGGAAAGACCGTCTGCCGGTGGGCAGCCAGTCCGGGCCGATGACCTACGTGTCACCGAAAACCGGGAAGCAGTACATCATCATCAATGCGGGTGGCGCACGTCAGTCACCTGATCGCGGGGATTACATCATCGCGTACGCCTTGCCTGATAAGCAGTAATCGTGAAACCGGCCACTGATGTGGCCGGTTTTTTTTATCTTTACGGTGTGCCGGACAGAGCGTTTTCAACCCAGGTTGCCGTCTTGCCGTTCTGGTAACTTGCCACCAGATTCTGCCTGACCCCGGCTGGCCAGCAGCTGCGCATCACCGCCCGCTTTGTCTCGTCGAAGAAAGGTTTATCCCCCGCCGCCTCGTAGTCCGCCGCCCGTCCGTTCAGCTTGACGTTAAACGACACCGTGACTCTGCCGGAGTAGTTCTGCGCCGCGGCCTGCTCAGGATAGCGGGGTTGCACCCGATAAACATCGCCGTCGCAGTCTGCCTGCCCGCTCTCCGCGGTCGACGTGCTGCCGCCCACCGGAAAGGAGAGGCCAACCCCTACGCCGCTGCTCCCCCCGCCTCCGCCGATCCCTACACCGCCAATCCCCACGCTGCCGCCTGATGCGCATCCGGCCAGTAGCCACGCGGCGCAAACCACCTGCGTAAATCGTTTCATCGCCTGTTCCTCTTCAGCCCTTACAACCAGCATAGCGGGGAATAAAAAAGGGTTCATGTCGAAACATGAACCCTTTTTGCCCGGCGGCGCTTCGCTTGCACGGGCCTACGGTTTGTAGGCCCGGTAAGCCGTAGCCGCCACCGGGCAGGATACGCGCTGGGATCAGAAGGTTTCCCAGTTATCCCCATCGGCAACGGCCGGGCGCAGCGGTGCGGCTGCCGTGGCCGGGACAACAGTGCTGCTGCTGCGGGTCTGGGTCATACCGTGCAGACGGAAGGTACCCACTGCTTCGGTCAGACGGGCAGCCTGATCTTCCAGCGACGCGGCGGCGGCAGAGGCTTCTTCCACCAGCGAGGCGTTCTGCTGGGTCACTTTATCCATCTCCGTGATCGCCTGGCTGACCTGCACAATGCCACGGCTCTGCTCGTCTGAGGCGGCGGCGATCTCCAGCATAATATCGGTCACGCGTTTTACCGCGTCCACGATCTCACTCATGGTGTTACCGGCAGCAACCACTTCCCCGGAGCCCTGGTCAATGAGCGACACCGACTCGTTGATCAGCCCTTCAATCTCTTTTGCGGCGTTGGCGCTGCGGCTGGCCAGAGTACGCACTTCGCTGGCAACCACCGCAAACCCACGGCCCTGCTCACCGGCGCGAGCCGCTTCCACCGCGGCGTTCAGCGCCAGGATATTGGTCTGGAAAGCGATGCTGTTGATCACCGCGGTGATCTCAGAGATTTTCTTCGAGCTGGTGGAAATGTTGCCCATGGTTTTCACTACCCCGGAGACCATCTGGCCGCCACGGCTGGCTTTACCGGAAGCATCTTCCGCCAGTTTGCTGGCGTGATGCGCGTTGTCGGCGTTCTGCTTCACGGTGGCGGTCAGCTGCTCCATGCTGGCTGCCGTCTGCTCAATGGCAGCGGCCTGCTGTTCGGTACGGGATGAGAGGTCGGTGTTACCGGCGGAGATTTCGCTGGTGCCGCGGTAGATCTCTTCCGCGCCCTGACGCACGGTGCCAACGGTGCCCACCAGCGAACGTTGCATGGTTTGCAGGTCGTGGGTCAGACGGCCAATTTCGCTGCGTCCGGTCAGATCGTCGGCCAGGGTCAGGTCACCTTTGGCGATATGGGCAATGCGATTCGCCGCGCGCTGCAGCGGGTTAATCACCGTGCGACGCAGCACGATAAAGGTGAGCACCGTCATCACCAGCGCCAGACCAATGGCACCGACCATAAAGATCAGCCCCATCTGGGTGCGGGTGTGCGCCTCTTCGGTCAGCATAGTGGCGCGGTCAGTACGGATCTTGATCGCCTTCAGCAGCACCACGTTATAGGCGTCATCCAGCGGACGCGCCGACTCATTTTCATGGTTGATGATGGCTTCGAACATGCCGTTTTTGGCATATTTCAGCATCGGCTGCAGGCCGTCGATGTAGGCCTGATAGTTCGATTTCAGCTCGCCATCCAGCGCTTCATCCGCCGGGGTGCGAACGCCGCGATCCATATAGGCGGCAAAGCCTGCCTGGGACTGTTTAATCCGTTGTTCAGCTTCGGCGATGTTCTTTTTCATCGCGTCCATTTCCGCGATACGGCTGGCAGCACCCGCGTGGATCATGTTGATACGCGCCGTGCGCAGGTGGTTTGAACTGTTGGATAACCCGGTACGCACCTGAATTTCAGCGGTCACATCCCGCAGATCCTTATCCGCCTGCAGTAAAAAATAGCCTGCCAGCCCGGCGCTCAGGGCAAACAGCAAAATAATACCACCCAAAATCGAGGAGATAAGCGGAAGCAGCCTGATGTGATGCAGGAAGCCCAGCTTATGTTGCGCCCGAACTGTTGTTGTTTTGTCCATAGCCGTTGACTCTCTTAGAGGTAAGATGCGTGCAAACACGCCTGTAAAATAGTCATCGGCACTACAAGGAATTTGATTACGGCTAAAATCGCAACACGGGTCACACTTTCGCAATGATTTTTAAAGCAATGTCGTCCCGCTGCCCGTAAAGGCACAGCGGGAGAGAAGATCGATCAGTTATCGCCGAAATGGATAACGGTGCGGATAGATTTACCTTCATGCATCAGATCGAACGCGTCGTTGATCTGGTCCAGCGGCAGACGGTGGGTAATGAACGGATCGAGCTGAATTTTGCCCGCCATCGCATCTTCTACCATGCCTGGCAACTGAGTACGGCCTTTGACGCCGCCAAAGGCAGAACCACGCCAGACGCGACCGGTGACCAGCTGGAACGGACGGGTTTTGATCTCCTGCCCGGCTCCGGCCACGCCGATGATGACGCTTTCGCCCCAGCCCTTGTGGCAGCACTCCAGCGCCGCACGCATCACGTTGACGTTACCGATGCACTCAAAGCTGAAGTCGACGCCGCCGTCGGTGAGGTCAACAATCACCTCCTGCACCGGCTTGTCGTAATCTTTCGGGTTAACGAAGTCGGTCGCGCCCATTTCCCCGGCCAGCTTGAACTTCTCTGGGTTAGTATCGACCGCAATAATACGACCGGCTTTCGCCTGCACCGCCCCCTGGATCACCGCCAGACCGATCCCGCCCAGACCGAATACCGCGACGGTATCGCCCTCTTTTACTTTGGCTGTGTTGTGCACGGCACCAATCCCGGTGGTGACGCCGCAGCCCAGCAGACAGACTTTATCCAGCGGTGCCTGCGGGTTCACTTTCGCCAGAGAAATTTCTGCACACACGGTGTATTCGCTGAAGGTGCTGGTACCCATGTAGTGATAGATCGGCTCGCCGTTGTACGAGAAACGGGTGGTGCCGTCCGGCATCAGGCCTTTACCCTGGGTGGCGCGAACCGCCTGGCAGAGGTTGGTTTTGCCGGATTTACAGAACTTACACTCGCGACACTCAGCGGTGTACAGCGGGATAACGTGGTCGCCCGGCTGCAGGCTGGTGACGCCCTCACCGACTTCCACCACCACGCCGCCGCCTTCATGGCCGAGCACCGCCGGGAAAACGCCTTCCGGATCGTCACCCGACAGGGTAAACGCATCGGTGTGGCACACGCCGGTGTGGGTGATTTTGACCAGCACTTCGCCTTTCTTCGGCGGTGCCACATCAATCTCAACAATTTTCAGCGGCTGGCCTGGGCCAAATGCAACAGCTGCACGTGATTTCATCTTGCTTTCCTTTTAGTGATGTCAGGTGTTTATTTTAGATAAGAGCGCAGCAAATGACCGACTTCTGCCATTCTGACGGCCCGCTGATCGGCGGTAGTCTCGCCCGTCACCAGCTCATCTTTGAGGTGAATTTCAACCATCTCGCCCATCAACCCGTTTGCCGCCCCGCGCACCGCGGCGATCTGCTGCAGGATGGCGAGGCAGGGTTCGCCGGATTCGAGCGCCCGCTCCAGGGCATCGACCTGCCCGCGAATGCGGCGCACGCGCGTCAGGACACGTTTTTTATCTTCAGGTGAATGTGGCATGGGAGGGGCTCCTGGATACTGTAGGGGGGTATGGTATGCGATCTGCTACAGCGATGTAAACCATGATCTCTGCGCAGCCCGGTAAAGGTGGCGTCCCACGGGCTTACCCAACTTTGCGCTTTCTTACTTTAGCGCTCGAATAAATATCAAAGCGGCATGTCATCATGTTGGCAAATACCATCACCACGACGTTGCGACACGTCCGGATAATGAAAAAGGCCTGCACCACTATGATCAAACTTACCCCGGCACTCCTCCTTGCGGGAAGCGTTCTCCTCGCAGGCTGTGATATGGAGCTCTCGCAGGAAGCGAAATCCAAAGTTGAAGAGACGACCCAGGAGGCGAATGCCTCGGTAGAGGCGTTAACCAACTCCGTGAACAGCGAAATGGAAAAAGCTAAACAGAGCGCCCTCACCTCTACCCTGTCGGAAGAGACGAACAAGCAGATCGACAGCGTTAAGCAGAAAGCGGAGGAGATCGGCAATATGAAAGTCTCTGAACTGCTCAGTTTTGGTGGCGATAACGACGCGGAAAGTGAATCTGAAGAGAACTGATCCCGGTAACGCTAAACGCCAGTCCGACTCGCTGCGGACTGGCTTAGCTGATGCGTTCTGCCCGACCTCATATCGGCTTGATGTTCTGATTCATCCGGAACAGATTTGTCGGGTCATACTTGCTCTTGATCTCCACCAGCCGGTTCCAGGTCGCCCCGTAGGCGAAGGCGATGCGGTCGGTCTCCTCCTGGGTGAGGAAGTTAATATAGGCCCCGCCGCTGGCAAACGGCTGGGATTGGGCGAAGAACGCCCGCGCCCAGGCGATACAGCGCTCATCCTCGGCGGCGGTTTCCCAGCGGCCATGTACGTTCATCACGTAATTCGCATCCCGGCTGGAGTATGCCATGGCCTCGGGGGCGATGCGGGTCGTCTCGCCGCCTATCGTCCCGATAAATATTTCACAGTGCGGTGACGGCAGTCTGGCCGCGTAGTCGACGATGGCATCGATCACCCCGTCGCTGATTTGCGTGAAGTTGTGTGACTTCCAGTAGTTGCGCGCCCCTTTGGCCAGCAGCGGATCGAACGCCTGCTGCCAGGCGACATAGGGCTGCACGCCAACGTGCTCGCCAATCACCGTCCCGAAGTTGCGCAGCGGCGCGATAAGTTGCTCTCCCATTTCAGGATGGCCGACATAGCACAGGGCGAGCGCCACCATCTCTTTCCCGTGAAACGCTTCAGGCAGGAAAGGCAGCGGTGGTGCCTTGCGGGTGACCATCCAGACATTGAGCTCTTCCGGCATGCTACAGGTGAAGCGGGCAAACTGGGTGATCACCTGCTTTGCCTCTTCAAACGGAAAGACGATCAGCCCGCTCAGCACGTCCGGTCCAACGGGATGGAGCCGGAAGTCAAAGCGCGTTACCACCCCGAAGTTGCCACCCCCGCCCCGCAGGCCCCAGAAGAGATCCGCGTTTTCTGATTCGCTGGCGTAAAGCTGTCGGCCATCTGCCGTGACCACTTCCGCCGAGAGCAGATTGTCGATGGTCATGCCGTATTTGCGACTCAGCCAGCCGAAACCACCCCCGAGCGTCAAACCAGCCACCCCGGTGGTCGAATTGATGCCCAGCGGCGTGGCGAGACCATGGGCCTGCACCGCCCGATCAAAATCCCCCAGCGTGCAGCCTGGCCCGACGCTGGCCGTTCGGGTGGTGGGGTCCACCTGCACCTCCTTCATCAGCGAGAGGTCGATCATCAGCCCGTCGTCGCACACGGCGTTACCGGCGATGTTGTGCCCTCCTCCGCGGATCGATATGAGCAGGTTTTGCGTGCGACCAAACTGAATGGCCCGAATAACATCTTCCGTTGACGCGCAGCGTGCGATTACTGCCGGTTTGCGGTCGACCATGGCGTTCCAGATCTGGCGCACCTCGTCGTAGCTGGCATCGTCCGGAAGAAGCACTTCCCCCTGGAAGTGCGTTTTGAACTCGTCGATATTGACCTTCATGATTATCCCCTGGCGTTGTTTAACCCTACTAATTATGGTGGGTTTGGCGCGTTATGAGGGTGTGAAGCGGGATTTATTCAGGTGTGCCCGTAAGGGAAATTTTCAGCATAACCTTAAGGCAGCCGCAGCCGGGATCGGCCAGACTTAACCTTTTTGTTTATAAGGATGCCCCGCGATGAGACGTTTGGTCATGTCGATCTTCTCCAGCCCGGAGTCATTGCTGCAGGTGATGAGTCAGCAGGAAATCATTGAAGCCGTCGAGGACGGCGACCGTATTATTATCGATCAGGACGGTAACGCCTCGGTCAACTACAAGAGCAAAGAGGTGCGTGAGGACTTTCTGCGCCATGTTAACGCGCTGAAGAGGGCCTGAAATGGGAACGGCGATATTTATGGTGCTGATGGTGTGCGGATACTGGTACACCAGCCGCGACCTCTCCACCCGGTTTAAAATTAAGCGTTCTTTTGGCTGGGATGTCTATTTTCTGGTCGCGCTGTATGGCTGTATTTTCGTTTTGCAGGGGGTGATCGCCACCGGCCTGCTCTGGCTGCTGCTGCTCGGGGTCTCCTGGGCTGCCAATACCTTCCATCTTACTGCGCAGCCCGACGCTAACTGGCAAGTGGATTTTATGAACTGGAGCTTTCTGGGCATCCAGGCGCCGGTGGTGATAATGCTGGCCTTTGCCATCCTGTTTTGTCTCTACCGATCTAACTGGGCAGGCAGCGCCAGGCTGGACGGCGAAGGCCGGAAACAGCTGTATAAACGCCTGTCGCAATCAAGCGGTATCGAGCAGCTGCTGTATCAGTGTATGGAGGAAGGTGAACTGGCGCTGGTGACCCTCAAGTCGCGACGCATTTACATCGGCATGATCCATACCGCGACGCTTGAATACGAAAAGACCGCCAATATCGTGCTGATCCCGATGCTCAGCGGCTACCGTGACGGTACGACGCTGAACCTGTGCATCGAGCACAATTACAGCAAGTGGTATGCCGACCATGACATCACCCTCGACTCACAGCCCAGAAGCGCCATGGCCTTCCGCAAGGTGATTATGTTGGATCAAATTGAAAGTCTTTCACTCTTCGATCCCGCCAGCGCCAGCGCGCTGGATCTGGAGCAGCGTTCGGAGAAAATTGACTGATCGGTTCAGCGATCATGAAGATAGCTCATGTTGTAGTGAAATTTAGTCGCTTTCACTCGTTCCGGGGCTCTGGCATAAAAGATGCATTAACGTATCAGTAACATAAAGAGTGAAATGAAATCGTTTCACTCTTTATGCCAGCGCTCAGGAAGTGAGATGACGATGAATAAAGACTTCACCTTTACGATCAAACGCAGTCGGTTCGATGAGAATTACAACCCCTCAGAAAACACGCGTATTACCACAAACTTTGCCAATCTGGCCCGGGGCGACAACCGCCATCAGAACCTGCGTAATACCTTAGCGATGATCGATAATCGTTTTAACGCCCTCGCCCACTGGGATAACCCCAAAGGCGATCGTTATAGCGTTGAGCTGGACATTATCTCTGTCGAGATGAATATTGATGCGGACGATAACCGCTTCACCTTCCCGGCAATCGAAATATTAAAAACCAATATTGTCGATAAACAAACCAACGAGCGTATTGAAGGTATTGTCGGGAATAACTTCTCTTCCTACGTCCGGGATTATGATTTCAGCGTCCTGCTGCCGGATCACAATAAGCAACAGACCGAGTTCAGCATTCCGCAGGATTTTGGCGCGTTGCATGGCAATATCTTCAAACATTTCGTGAATTCAGAAGCGTACCAGCAAAACTTTAACAAGCCGCCGGTGATCTGCCTCAGCGTCTCCAATAAAAATGTCTATCAACGCATCGGGAATGAACATCCGGTATTAGGCATCGAATATCAGCAGCAGGGGTCGTCCCTGACGGAAGCCTACTTCAAAAAAATGGGCCTGCAGGTGCGCTATTTTATGCCGCCAAACAGTGCCGCCCCGCTGGCGTTCTTTTTCATCGGCGATTTACTGAATGACTACAGCTTTATTGAGCTGATCGGCACCATCAGCACCATGGAGACGTTCCAGAAAATCTACCGGCCTGAGATTTACAACGCGAACTCGGTTGCCGGGCACTATTATCAGCCCAGCCTGACCAACCAGGATCACTCCTTAACCAAGATTGTTTACGATCGCGAAGAGCGTAGCCAGTTAGCGATTGAGCAGGGCAAATTTACTGAGAAACACTTCATCACCCCGTACAAGAATATTCTTGAGCAATGGTCTGCTCAGTACGCGCGTTGATTCATTAAAAATATAAGGTCACCTGTTATGAAAACATTGCTCCCCACGTCTACAGCCGGCAGCTTGCCTAAACCGTCCTGGCTTGCCCAACCTGAGACCCTGTGGTCCCCCTGGAAGCTGGAACACGAGGAATTACTCGCCGGTAAGCAGGATGCGCTGCGTTTATCCCTCGACGATCAGCTGCGGGCGGGGATTGATATCGTCAGCGATGGTGAGCAAACGCGTCAGCATTTCGTCACCACCTTTATTGAGCACCTCAGCGGCGTCGATTTTGAGAAGCGCGAAGTGGTTAAAATCCGTAATCGCTATGATGCCAGCGTGCCGACGGTGGTGGGTGCTGTCGCTCGCCAGAAGCCGGTGTTTGTTGAGGATGCCAAATATCTCCGTCAGCTCACCACCCAGCCGATTAAATGGGCGCTGCCGGGTCCGATGACGATGATCGATACCCTCTATGACAACCACTATAAGAGCCGTGAAAAGCTGGCCTGGGAGTTCGCCAAAATTCTCAACCAGGAAGCCAGAGAGTTAGAGGCGGCGGGTGTGGACATTATTCAGTTTGATGAACCGGCCTTTAACGTGTTCTTCGATGAGGTCAATGACTGGGGGATCGCCGCGTTAGAGCGAGCCATCGAGGGGCTGAAATGCGAAACGGCGGTGCATATCTGCTACGGCTATGGCATCAAAGCCAATACCGACTGGAAAAAGACCCTGGGCTCAGAGTGGCGGCAATATGAAGAGGCCTTCCCGAAACTGCAGACCTCGAATATCGATATCATCTCGCTGGAGTGCCATAACTCCCACGTGCCGATGGATCTGCTGGAGCTGATCCGCGGTAAGAAAGTGATGGTGGGCGCCATCGACGTGGCAACCAATACCATCGAGACGCCAGAAGAGGTTGCCAATACCTTACGTAAAGCGCTGCAATTCGTTGATGCCGACAAGCTCTACCCTTCAACCAACTGTGGGATGGCACCGTTATCCCGTCAGGTTGCCAACGGCAAGCTCAATGCCTTAAGCGCCGGGGCGGAGATTATTCGCAGAGAGCTATAAGGTGTAGTTCGAGCGTAGGCCGGGCAAGCGAAGCTCGCCCGGCTTTTCTTTACATTCCATTTCGTCACGACTGTATTACCGGAACAGACAATTGATCGATGCGCTTCTCAGGTCTACCCTTGAAGTTCGATTGTCTGGTCAGTATCGATCAACGGCCTATCGGACGTACGCCGCGTTCAAACCTGGCCACCTATACCGGCTTTTTTGACACCGTGCGTAAGCTTTTTGCCGAAACCGACGAGGCGAAAAAACGCGGTTTTGGACGCCAGCCGATTTTCCTTTAACCTGCCCGCCGGACATTGCTCCGCCTGCTGGACGAGCCCTCCACAGGGCTGCATCCGACAGATATGGATAAACTGATGGGGGTCCTCGACAGGCTGGTTCAGCGTGGTGATGGCGGAGCACGATATGCGGATTGCGTCAGAAGCCGACTGGATCCTCGATCTCGGACCCAGCTAGGGCGAAAACGGCGGACAACTCGTTGCGACCGGTACGCCGGAAGAGGTCAGCCGCTCACGGGAGAGCCTCACCGCGCCCTATCTGTCGGCCAGGTTGAAAAAACGGATCGACGATCTTGTGGAATAACGTCGGTAAGATCTTCGCATGGTTACTGAGCGGACGGGGATGTAGCGCTAAGGGTCCGCTGTGAGCGAAAAGCGGACCTTCTCTCGCGCTTTTATTGTTTATTTCAGCGTTAGGTCAGGTGGTTCGAAGGGTCATCATGTCATTACACATACGCCAGCCATTAATGATTGTTCATAAAGTATTGATCCCAGTATGGAGGAGAACCGATCTCATCAACCATAAATTTGAGAATTTCACGTGTGCGGTGCGAGCGAAGCTTATTTTCGGGATAGAGCGCGTGTATAACGGTCGGGACAGATTCTGCTGACATATCCCATTCAGGAAGGAGTCTTATAAGACTACCATTCACAAAAATTTCAGGGCTGAAAATCCATGTTGGAAACAGCACAATGCCTGCTCCGTCCTGTGCCGCAGCGACCAGTGCTCCAGCATTGTTGCTACTTATGCCGCCACTGACCTCAATATTCTTATACTTATCTTTCAGAGATGTACGGTAATACCACCGCTGTTCTCCTGATCCCCCACGATACAGCAGGCAGTTATGGTTGCGGAGATCTTCCGGTTGCGTCGGTATACCGTTCTGCTGCAGATAGGCCTGGCTGGCTGCCACAATATACTGTTGATCGCAAATTACCTTACCTAACATTCCGGAATCCTCGACCGTACTTACCCTGAAGGTAATGTCATTTCCCTCCTGTACCGGGTCACGAAAGGTATCTGTCAGGGTCAGTTCAACGGATACGCCTGGATATTTCCTTCTTAATCGACTGACGAGATTAACAATATGCAGCCTGCCCAGTGCTTCCGGGGCATTAATCCTTATTTTGCCACTTATTTGCTGGCCGTCCTGAGCAATTTGCTCGGCAGCGTTATCCAGCAGATCCAGAGCCTCCCTGACCTGAGACCGGAACCAGGTTCCTTTTTCTGTCAGCGTTACCGCTCGTGTGCTTCGGTACAAAAGCTGCTGATTTAGCTCTTTTTCCAGTGCTGCTATATCACGCGATACCGATGAGGCCGGGACACCAAAGTGACGCGCTGTTGCGAGAAAGCTGCCGGAGCTGGAAACCATTAAAAAATAACGAAGCGCCTTAAGCTGCATAAGCCCTCTCAATGTATGCGAAACGGAGTAACTCACTGTCAGTTGTTGCTGAGATGACTAACTAATAAGCCACAAATTGTCATTATTGCAATAATGTTTTGCATTTTAGCCTAATTGTTCCTTTAATAACATTTTTCTAGACTGTATCCAGACCTGACGGCTGAGATGAATTTCAAAGCCGTCGTGAACGTAAATTCATTCTGGGGACGTTATGAAAAACACATTATTTGAAGCCTACAATCTGTCAGGAACCTCCTTAAGCAATCGCGTAGTCATGGCTCCGATGACGCGCTCCCGTGCACCCTCCGACGTCGCTGACACGATGACAGCCCTCTATTACACCCAACGCGCCACGGCGGGCCTGATCGTAACTGAAGGCACCCCGGTGTCACGTGAAGGGCAGGGATATCTGTTCAATCCGGGGATTTACAGTGATGATCAGATTGCTGGCTGGAAGCTGACCACGGATTCAGTACATGCTGTTGGAGGACGAATCTTTGCACAGCTCTGGCATGTAGGCCGGTTGTCTCATCCCTCAATTCAGGAAGGCGGTAAGCTACCTGTCAGCCCGAGTTCCAGAAAAGCCGAAGGGGCGAAAGCCTTCGGCTATGATGAAAACGGGCTGCCCGCCCTCATTGACACTCCTGCTCCGCGACAACTGAATACGGATGAGATCCCACGACTTGTTGAAGACTTTGCCAGGGCTGCTGAAAACGCGATAGCTGCCGGTTTTGATGGTGTCGAGATCCATGCAGCCAATGGTTATCTTTTCGAGCAGTTTCTCAATCCAGGTGTCAATGACCGTACCGACAAATACGCAGCCGACACGCTGGGTAACCGGCTAAGATTCACGCTTGAAGTCATCGATGCGGTAACGACAAGGATCGGTGCAAATCGAACAGGTATTCGACTGTCTCCTTATGGTCAGATTTTTGATATGCCGGTATATCCTGAAATTAATGAAACTTACCTGGCCCTTGCCGCAGAAATCGGTAAGCGCGAGCTTGCCTACCTGCACCTTATGAATCAGTCAGGTTTCTCTCGTGCAGACGGCAAAGTTGAAGGATCTGCTGAAAATGGTTTCTTCGAACTTATGCGAGGAATGAAGTCACCGCTGAACGCTACTGCATTGGTCCTGGCTGGCGGACTGACCCGTGATCTGGCAACGGAAATGATTGAGGGAGGTGAAATTGACCTCGCCGGGTTTGGCGCGAACTTTATCAGCAACCCGGACTTGGTAGCACGTATGCAGAATGGACTGCCGCTTGCAGAACCCGATCGGGAGACATTCTATGGCGGGGATTCAAAAGGTTATGTCGATTACCCTCCCTATGGAGCTTAATCATTGATTGAGAGGGTTTCGCCTGTTTCTCTGAAAATATCGCAAACCCGCTGAAATTTTTACTGACCGAGTAAACGAATTGTTCTGGCAGAAAGGAAATTTGAAGGGTTCAAAATATGAACTGGTTAAAATATGTCGTTGGCGCCGTTGCGCTTTACAGCCTGAGCCTGGCCGCTCATGCTGAATCAATTAAATTATGGCGACTTAACTGTGGCAGCATCGAGTTATCGGATATGAGTCCTTTTTCCGATACCTTCGATTATGCAGTTAAGCCGCGGCACGTGGCCGATAGCTGCTATCTGATTAGCCATAACAACACATGGATGTTGTGGGATACAGGCCTTCCTTTGTCTGACCTGGGAAAAGATCAGAGCGGGACAGGTATACGGCCGCGTCTTGAACGTCCACTGGTTGAGCAGCTCGCAAAGCTAAACGTGACGCCTGATATGATATCAATGGTCGCGCTCAGTCATTACCATTTTGATCACGCCGGCCAGCTCTCCAGCTTCCCTAAAGCTCGCTTGCTCATCGGCGCGAGCGATATGGCAGTGATTCGTTCCCAAAAGCCTGACGAGAACCTCGACCGGAGCCAGTTCACTCACTGGCTTTCCGGTAACGCGAAGGTGACTGAAGTAGAGGGTGATTTTGATATTTTTGGCGACGGTAAGGTGATCATGCTAAAAACGCCAGGACACACTCCAGGCCATCATTCCTTGCTGGTACGCCTTCGCGACAGGAATATCATTCTTTCCGGAGACTTATGGCATTTTTCTGCCTCAGTACCGATTAATGGTGTACCGACATTTAATACTAATCGCGCTGATACGCTTGCATCACAGGACAGATTAAACCGTATTATCCATAACCTTAACGCCGAACTCATCATTGGCCACGAGGCTGCGGATATTGAAAAATTACCCAAATTTCCCCAGGCTGCAGAATAACTGCCGGGAACTTTTTGAGGTGATGAATGAATCATCCTGACATTCCATCCGCGAGTGTCAGGGTGGACATTGTTTATCACTCTCGAAACCTACTGAGCCATATAGTACAACGTCTGCTCCTGGCACAAAGCGGACATTCATAACCGACCGACATCCCTAAACGCCGCACTACGCTATTCCCGCCCTCTCCCTTGCGTCATTTACTGCCGCCCGCCGACCAACTGCGGAATGGCACCGTTATCCCGCCAGGTTGCTAACGGCAAGCGAAGCGCCCCCGGTTTTTCCCCGAAAAGTCAGGCAGCGATAGCAAAGGCCGCGACATACAGCCCGAATCCATATGCCATATGCGTGAGCAGACTAAGCAGGCGAGCCAGCCACGGGCGAGGTGTCCGTGATGCGGCTATGCCAAAACCAAACGCGGGCTGCAGGATCATGAAAGGTGCCAGTAACGTCAACAGACCTGTGAGGAGTGCTGTTGAAACAGAGGGCTCACTGAGCCAGAGAGTGCCGTTCAGCAAAAGCGGTATAAAAGCAAAAATTATCCCGGTCAGATAGTGGAATATCCAGCCAGTCAATAACTCCCCCGGCATTCGCGACGTTGAGGCAATCGTATTATGGTAAAACTTTCCCTCAGGCAAAGTTAATATCCAGCGCCCCGCCAGGGCATAGTTCAGTGGCGGAACCTTAAGGACGTGTTTTTGACACCATGACCACAAATCCATCACCAGCGTTGCGCCAATCCCCACAATGACAGTTTTAACAATAATCATCATATCCAATGCCTGATCCCTTTTTTCCGTGAAATGATAAGCTGGTTGCCAGTGTGCAACTTAAAGCGTGGTTTAAGTCAATGATAAAAGAGCTGGATATCGGAGCAATTGCGGAGCTCTCCGGGGTTAGCCCCTCAGCGTTGCGCTATTACGAAAAGAAAGGGTTAATTAAACCTGTTGGCCGTAATGGTCTGAGACGGCAGTACCATGAAAATGTGCTTGGTAAACTGCAACTGATTGCGTTGGGACAGGCTGCTGGGTTTACTCTGGATGAAATTGCCTCGATGTTCGGGACGGAAGGTAAAATAGCGTTAGATCGCCAGCAGCTTAATCAACGATCAAGGGAGATTGACGCGACCATTCGCAAACTGCAGCTCTTAAGTCGAGGGCTTAAGCATGTTGCGCAGTGTACGCAACCCGAGCATACCGATTGCGAAGAATTTAAAAGAGTGGTTGCGAAAGGGCTACGGCTGGTCGGATTTACATCTTACCGGACGGAACGCTGATGAAAACATCGGCTGAAGACACAGAGCAAAAACTCAAAAATGTCGCTTTGGGATTTGCACTGTTGCAGCCGGTAAGTGACGAGCTGATTTGAGCGAAAAGCAGACATTCATTTATGGAAACTTTAATGTAAGCACCCTTATCAGTTCACGGATTTCGCCGGTTCTACAAACAAACTTCGATTGATGAATTGAATTAATAGAACCTTTTAGTCTGGCTCATCGCATATTGTTTTTTTGTCGACAAAACTTAGAGTTGATTTGCACCTCAACCATAAGGACGAAGTATGTCAGCTAAAAAACGTATAGCCATTACCGGTGCTTCAGGGAAAATTGGCAGGGTTACAGTAGAGTGGCTTGAAAAAGCGGGTTATGAACTGTTTCTCATCGATAAAAAAGCCCCCTTAACCGATGCCCATCCAGCGATGATCGCGGATTTAGAGAATTTTGGTGCAACGCTCGATGCACTTTCCTCCGTAGGGGAAGATATTTATTCACGACCTGAACCTGCAGCCTTTGATGCCGTGGTTCACCTTGCCAGTATTCCTCACCCCCGAATGATCCCCGATGCTGACGAGTTCAGAAATAATATGCTGGCCACATTTAACGTGTTTGAGGCATCCAGGCGCCTGGGGATTAAAAATATCATCTGGTCATCGAGCGAAGTCCCTACCGGCGTGCCTTACGACCAGTGGGATGCACCCTATGTTCCGGTGGATGAGCACTACCCGGCCCGGGGGATCAGCATTTATGCGCTGACTAAAGTGCTGGGTGAAGAGATGGCCCGTCAGTTCTGCCTTAATAACGCTGACATGCGCATTACCTGTCTGCGGCTTTCTAATGTTATGGCGCCGGAAGAGTACGCGCAGTTTGCAAGCTGGCAGGACGATCCTGCCATCAGGCAATGGAACATGTGGACTTATGTCGACGTCCGGGATGTTGCTCAGGCGATTGAAAAAGCTGTCGAATATGATGTCAGGGGTAAAGATGAGTTCTTTATTACCAGCGATGTGACCTGCATGCGAACCCCCACTCAGGAACTTCTGGACCGCTACTATCCAGGCGTTGAAAAGCGTAAAAATTTTGCAGGTAATGAATCAGCACTCAGCAGCGAAAAGGCAATGCGCGTCCTTGGATATCACCCGGCGCACCGCTGGACCGATAGCGTGTGATGCTCACGCCCCTCCTTTGCTACCGACCTGCACAGGGTCGGTTACCCCCTTTAACCGGAGAATCATATGAGTGAGAAAAAACTGGCTCTGATAACTGGTGCGAGTAATGGTATTGGCCTGGCACTTGCCGAAGAATTTGCAGCTAACGGCTACGATCTTGTGATCGTTGCCCGAGATGAAAAAAAACTTTTAGCCACGGGGAAACACCTGCAAAAACGTTTTTCAGTTAACGTTCACGCGTTCAGTGCTGACCTGAGTGAGTATGACCAGATAACAGACCTGCAGGCCAGAATAGATGCGGTCGATTTAACCCCCAATGCACTGGTCATCAACGCCGGCCAAGGGCTCGGCGGCGCGTTTATCAATGGTACCGATCTTGAAAAAGAGCTTAGACTAATCCGACTCAACGTTGATGCTGTGATACATCTTTCTAAAATATTTATCCCGCGGCTCGTTGAACAGGGCAAAGGGCACGTTCTAATCACCTCCTCGCTTTCCGGCTCGGCGCCGATACCTTTCGAAGCGGTTTACGGGGCGTCAAAGGCTTTCGTCAACTCCTTCTTTTACGCCATACGTAACGAGCTAATGGGGAGCGGTTTATCAATGACGCTTCTGATGCCTGGGGCAACGGAGACCAATTTCTTCAAAAATGCAGGACAGGCAAGCACCACCGTAGGATCGATGAAAAAGGACGATCCGAAAGAAGTGGCAAAACGCGCCTGGTATGCCCTGATGACAGGACATGAATTTGTCTATGGCAGTGAGTATGCCGAGTATGAGGGTGAGGTGATGAACAGAATGATGAGTGAATCGCATAAGGCTCAGCGTCACCGAATCATTTCTGAACCCGATTCTGCCACGAAAAAGTAAATCCGCACGGCGCCGGGCATCAGCCCAGCGCCTCTTTCCACAGCATAAATACAACGCTAAAAGCAAGGTTGCTGACGGTCTCATTTCATATTTTCGGCAACCTGATTCAAAGCAGGCTACCGGTGACACATCAGCTTTTCATCCAGCGTTCAAAAGCCGTCTTCCAGTCAGGATGCCAGCGCGACAGGGCCGGGCGGTTGTCCAGAATATCCTGTGCGGCCCACATAATCCGTCTGGCATCCATCTCACTGGTCACAGCGTTATCAGGGCAGATAACATAGAAGTCACCCCGTTCAAAGCGAGGGAGGAAATAGTCAATCACCTGCGCCGCCGTCCACGCTTCATCAGGCTTTTTGCCGCTGCGCTCGTCCATGCCGGGATCGTTCATGTCGGTCCAGGTATAGCCCGGTACCAGAAGATGCGCGGTGAGCCTGGTGCCGGTTTCCTTCAGAAGCTGATGGGAGAGCTGTTCTGTCAGCACCTTTACGGCTGCTTTTGAGGCGTTATAGGCTGCGAAACCTGGCGGGGTGGTAATGCCCTCCTTCGAACCGAGGTTAACGATCGCACCTTTCTCGTCCATTTTTAACATTTCTGGCAGAAAAATATGCTGTGTGGCAACCATGGACAGCAGGTTAACCTCCATCTGCTGCCGCCAGAGATTGGGGGAATCACAGGCGCCGGCTGCTATCTTCACGCCGGCATTGTTAAACAACAGGTTCACCTTTCCCCAGGTGCTGTAAACGGTGTCTTTGAGCTGCAGCTGGTATTCTTGATGGGTTATGTCGCCAGTGACAAGCAGCGTTTCAGTCGCCAGTTCGCCAGCCAGCTGCTCAAGGGCCTGTCTGTTCCGATCGAAAAGACAAAGCTTCATGCCTTTTCGGGCCAGCTCCCTTGCCGCAGCGGCGCCAATACCCTTCGCCGCACCGGTTATTACGGCAACGTTACCTGTCCTGATGACTTTATCGTTCATGATTTACTCCCGTCAGTGATGCGTACCGATAAGAACATAAGAAGAAGTGCTAACAGGGAAAAAGCAGCCCCAACCCATCCCGTAGAGATCCAGCTTCTCCCCGAAGCGATAATGAGCCCTCCCCCGGCTGCGCCAAGCGCATTGGAAATATTAAACGCGCTGTGCGTCAGGGACGAAGCCAGAGTCTGTGCCTCACCAGCAATGTTCATCATATGGGCCTGAAGCGCCGGCACGAGAGAAAATCCGCACCCGAGCATAAACAGCACGATGAGAACCGGGGTCTGCAGTGTTCCCGTAAGGGAAAACAGGCCCAGAAAGACGATGTTCCAGGCGATGATGCCAAATATGGATGGGATCAGCGCAATGTCCGCCAGCCTGCCACCGATAATGTTGCCGGCAACCATGCCCGCCCCCCAGAGAACCAGGATCCATGGCACGGCTGAGGTTGAAAACCCGGCAGATTCCGTCAGCGCCGGGGTGATAAAGCTGTATACGGCAAACATTCCGGCAAAGCTGACTGACGCGACGGCAAACGTCATCAGGATCCGTGGGCTCTTCAGCGCGCCAAGTTCCTTGAGCGGTGAAGCGGACCTGTCGGCCGCCACGGACGGAACAAAAAGCATAACCATTATGGACGTCAGCACCAGGCCCGCTGCCACCATCCAGAAAGAGATTCTCCAGCCCAGCGTCTGGCCCGCCCATGTGACAAGCGGAACGCCGGCAACGTTCGCTACGGCCAGTCCCAGCATAACGTAACCGATATACCGGGCTTTGTGCTGTGGCGAGACCATTGAAGCCGCCACGAGTGCGGAAACACCGTACCAGGCACCATGAGGCATGCCGGAGATAAAGCGGGCTGCGAACATGGAGTTATAGCCCATGGCCAGAGCGCTCAGGGCATAGCCTGTAAGTGCAATAATTAACAATATCAACAGAAGGTTTTTACGGGCCTGCCGCGCGCCAAGCACCGCGATCGCCGGGGCACCGACCACCACGCCTGCAGCATAGGCGCTGATATAGCCTCCCGCAGCAGGGATTGAAACGCCCGTTCCCCGCGCAAGATCCGGCAGGAGACTCATGGGCGCAAACTCGCCCGTTCCGATGCACAATCCGCCCGCCCCCAGCGCAAGCATGGCCGGAAAAAGACCCACAGGTGGATGAATACGTTCACCCTGCCGTGAAAGCGTTTGTTCAGACATGACTATGACTCCTGATCTCGTTCACTGCCGGATGCAAAAAATAAGAACCGCTACCAGTCGGGTAACGGCTCTCAGCGATGTGCAACTTATGGGTCACAACGTTCCGGAAAGAACGGCAACAGGCAGTGGTATATTGAACTGAAATAAACTATAAGCTCTTCCTTGCCGTTATTGATGAATCAGACAGTCAGTAACGATGAGTATTATTCAACAATTCAGTTGCTGGTTTCGCCATGCAGGGTGATAAGCGTTATTTCGGCAGGTTTCCCAAGCCGGAAGGGAAAACCGTTCCAGATGCCGGAACCGTTGCTGACGTAAAGCTTCAGGGGCCCTGCTTCATACAGCCCGGACACAAAACCGTTATTAGCCGATGCGACCAGCCTGTCCAGACCGGCGATCATACCGCCGTGTGTATGCCCGGAAAGCTGAAGGCTAACCCCACTTTCTGCGGCCAGGTCAGCATTTTCAGGCCTGTGGTCAAGAAGGATGACGGTTTCACCCGGGCGGGAAGACGCCAGGGCGCTGGCCAGGTCAGGGCCCGGCAGACCGTATGATGGCGCGGCGGCATCCGTCACGCCAGACAGATACAGCGAGTCGCCACCACGGCTTACACGGTAACCGGCATTATTAAGAAAATACAGACCCAGTTTTTCAAAGGTCTGGATCCAGTTTTCAGCGCCAAAGTAATATTCATGATTGCCCGTTACGGCAAAAACGCCTTCTTTAGCCCGCAACTGGCCAAGCGGCTCAATGTCGGAGAAACGCGCTTCTGGCCAGCCATCAATCATATCCCCGGTAACCACAATCATATCCGCATCCAGCTCACGGGTGCGGGTAACAACATCTTGTATCCAGCTTCGCGGCAGCAGTCTACTGGCATGCAAATCCGTCAGCTGAACTATCCGGTAACCTTCGAAACGGGGGGGCAGGCTCCTGAGCGTAACGTCTATCTTTTTCACTTCAGGAACCGCTGTACCATTTTTCAGGGCCAGCGTTGTCAGCATGACCGCCAGAACCGGCAAGATAAACCAGAAAGCCCTATGCCATTTCATCCGGCGTCCTGATACCAGTCGGTGCAGTATCCAGAATATGTCACGCAGTACTAACAGGACCGCCATAAAAACGGTCATACCGAAAAGGCCGGTAGTCAGCAGCAGCAACGGTTTTGGTATCTCAGGAGAAAACATATTTCCCGTAAGTAATTTCGTGATCAGATGAAACTCAGAGGCAACAATCATTGCGCCTGCGACGGCTATTTTTGCCAAAAGCGGGGCGGGAAGCGGCCTGATAAACCGAAACAGCACGTAAAGCGCTGGAATGAGGGTCCAGATATGAAACACGCGGAAATCTCCCGGGAATGAAAAACTGTTAGTTTGCCGTACATCGGGTTGCAACGTTTTGTTGAATGAATCTAAACTTACCATCCTTCAGGAACGATTCCATTCAATGTCATTTGACATTGCATTGAATTTTAATCAACGGTTTAACGCCATGTCCTCCAGACTGTCTACCACGCTCACCCGAAGCGATCTTGCCGAGCTCAACGCATTTCTTATCACTGAGAAAAGGCGCAGTTTTACCAGGGCCGCCATAGAACTGGGAATAACCACCTCTGCGCTGAGCCATACCATACGCAATCTCGAGACGCGCCTGGGTGTCAGGTTGTTGAACAGAACAAGCCGTACGGTCTCTCCGACCGAAGCGGGCGCAAGCCTTGCACTGCGTCTTGAAACAGGATTTAAAGAAATTGGCGACGCGCTTGAGGAAATTAACCGCATGCGCGATCGGCCAGTAGGAAAGCTCAGGCTTAATGTGCTGAGTGACGGTGCCCGCCTCATTATGGCGCGACATCTTCCACGCTTTATCAGCAAATATCCTGAAGTGGAACTCGAAATCAGCGTTGATGACAGAATGGTCGATATCGTGCAGGAAGGATTTGATGCCGGGATCCGCTTTGGCGGAACCGTTCCTGAAGATCTCGTTGCAGTCCGACTGGGGGGAGAACTCAGATGGGTAGCGGTGGCATCGCCACGCTATCTTTATCAACATACTCCCCCTGCCGTGCCTGAGGATCTGCGCCTGCATAACTGCATTCAACTGCGCACCGGGCAAGGCGTCATCTACAAATGGGAATTCCGTAAAGGAGAAGACTATCGCGTGGTTGACGTCAGGGGGCAGCTCTGTGTGAGCGAAACGGCGCTGGCAATTGAAATGGCATTAGCTGGCGTGGGTATTGCTTACTGCCTCGAAGACCGGGTGCGTGATGATATTCGTGAAGGCAGACTCAGGATTGTTCTACCGGAATGGGCCCCTCTGGAAGAGCCGATGTATCTGTACTATCCAGGTCACAGACAAGTTCCCCAGGGATTAAAGGAACTCATCGAAATTCTGAGAGAAGAAATAGAACTAACACATTCAGTTTCAGCCTGAATCAGGCTCAGGGATTCGCAAATCACCTGAGCCTGAGTTTCATAACCTGTTATGGATGTTTTTGAAGCATTTCCTTAAGGTTATGACGTGAGGTCGTAATGATAGTCCAGGGATCTTTTGGCGCGTCATGCTCAACAATATACCACTCAACCCCACTGCTTCTCCCCGCACTGATGATTGAGCGCCATTCCAGCAAACCTTCACCTGCCGGAGTGAAATTCATTTCGTCATCACGAATCCCGATAGCAGCGTTATCTTTTGCATGAATCGCATAGACGCGTCCTGAATATCTTGCAATTATTGACGCAGGATCCTGTCCTCCACGAGCAGCCCATGCCACATCGAGTTCAAGGCTAAGATTATTTTTGTGGGTGTACTTCATAATCAAATCCAGGGCTGTCACATCATCATACTTCTTCATCTCAAAGTTATGATTATGGTAAGACAACGACATTCCTTCATTTCTTAACGTCTCTCCCATACGATCAAGCCTCCTGGCGTAATCTATCCATCCCTGTTTTGTTGTAGGTCGTTCATTAACCTCAATCCATGGGACGACGAGGTGAGCGTTTCCTATGCCTTTGTTAAACGCAACAATTTTTCCGCGCTCGCTCTCAAGAGCAGATAGCTGTACATGCGATGCAATAACGTTAAGCTGATATTTTTTCAACGTTTCCTGCATTGTCGGTAAATCCAGGTGATGATCATCGACAAGTTCTACATGTGAAAATCCCGCTTTTTTAGCCATGGCAAACTGTGCATCGGTATCACCAACATTTCTAAGCGTGTACATCTGAATAGCAATATCGTCCTGCGCTTCGGTACGGGCATACCCCACCATGCTTGCCATCATAATGACACCACAAAAAATCGAGTTTTTAATCATTATCGTTCACATCAAAAAGTAATCGATTACAAAATATAATTCGGCAGATTTTTTATACAACAAGCACCCATAAAAATGTGAACTAAATCACTGAAAGTAATATTTGGGGTATTACTTCGCCCATTAACCATTAGGGTTCGTGCTTAATGTCCGCTCTTGGTACGAAGCGGACATTATTACTCCGGCGTTATGTCATTCGTCGGTTAACTCAATCGTTCAACATCAGGTCCAACTCTCGCTCAAATCTGCCCCTGATTTTCGGTCTCAGAGGCATACGAATAGATGTTCAAAAATCAGAATGTGTAACTCATGCTGACCGAGGCGCTACGCGGTTCGCCGTAAACTGCCGAGTTATCCAGGTAGGCGTAATACTCCCGGTCGAACAGGTTGCTGATGTTCGCCTGCACCGCCAGCTGTTTAGTCAACTGATACTGCGCGAACAGATCGACCAGCGGGTAGCCTCCCTGATACAAGCGCTGGGTCTCACCATCCGGGCCTGAGACATCCTTATAAACACGGTTCTGCCAGTTAACGCCGCCGCCCACGGTGAGCTCAGGAAGCACCGGCACCCGATAGCGGCTGAAGAGCTTCAACTGCGTCTGCGGAGCGAAGCTATTAAAGCGCCCATCAGAATCGCTGGCGACGTACCGGGTGGCGCTGAAGGTCAGTTGCAGATTGTCGGTGACGGCGCCGTTCACTTCAAATTCAGCCCCTTTACTCACCGCCCCTTTTGTCGCGCGATAAGCCTGCTCACTGGAGCCATTCACAAACTCGCCGCTGATGGCTTGCGCCGCATTTTCCTGTTCAATACGGAATAGAGCGATGTTAGTGGTCAGGCGACCATCCACCCAGTCGGCCTTAAGACCGCTTTCATAGTTTTTGCCAGTCACCGGCGACAACCATGCTCCCTCTTTGGTCCGTTTCGTCTGTGGTGCGAAAATAGAGGTGTAGCTCGCATAAGCGGAAAGCGTGTCGTTAATATCGTAAACAAGCCCGCCATAAGGCGTGGTGTTGTACTTGCGCATATTACCGCTGCTACCGTCAGAGCTGTACTGGGTATAGCGAGCCCCGACAATCAGTGACAGCGGATCGGCCAGCGAAAAACGCACTGCCGTGTAGGCCGATTTTTGCCTGACAATATCATCTGCATTTCGGTACCAGTCACCCCACTCAGGTTCCGCTACACTGCCGTCCCAGTTATTGTTAAATATGCCGATTTGGTTGCTGTCCAGCGGGCCATCTTTACTGAACGTCGCATTATGCTGTCGGCTGTAGCTGGCTCCTGCCATGAGCTGATGCTGACGCCCGAGTAGTTCGAATGGACCACTGGCGTAAGAGTCGAAGGAATCCACGGTGCGCTTGCCACGATCCTTACTGCCCCAGCCGGTAGTTCCTTCCCCGGTACTGGCATCCGGATTGCCCATAATGTAGAGCAAGGTATCGTTAAAGGTTTGTTCGCCATGCGTACCGTTTAAGCGGAAAGACCAGCCGTTATCCCAGTTGTGCGTCAGGTCAGCGAATACCTTACGCGACTGGACGGCGTAACCGGTCCAGTTCGCCGACGTATTGACGTTGCGATCGTAATGGGTGCGAGTTCCGTCACTGTACAGGCTGGGTAATCCTCCCCAGGTCGGGTTAGCTGTGTTCGTTTGTTGATAATCCCACCCCAGTGAGGCGGTGGTATTTTCTGTGAGATCGCCTTCGAGGACGCCATAGAGAAATTTCTTGCGCTTACCATATCGATCCAGCCAGCTGTCCTGGTCCTGATAACCCGCCACCACGCGTCCACGCAGGCTGCCGTCTGAATTTAGCGGGGCAGAAACATCACCCACGTAGCGTTGTTTATTCCAGCTACCGTAGCTGGCACTCACACTGCCGGTGACGATTTTGCTGTCGGCGCGTTTGCGCACCATATTTACCGTGGCACCGGGATCGCCTGCCCCCGTCATCAGTCCAGTCGCACCGCGTACGACTTCGATGCGGTCATAAATTGCCGTATCTTCCGCGGCATCACCGTAGTTCCAGGCATCCCCCATGGACGTGGGAATTTCATCGTAAGAGAAATTGGTAATGCCAAAGCCGCGGGAAAAATAACTGGAGCGTTCGCTGTCGACCTGCTGGGATGAGATACCGGTGGCGTTGGTTAATACCTCATCGACCGTTTGCAAATCCTGGTCCTGAATACGCTGTCGTGTCACTACGCTAACGGATTGCGGAATGTCACGCGGCGCCATCAGCATTTTCGTCCCGGCACGGGTCGTTTTCACGGTGTAATCCTGCTGCGTATCCCCGCCTCCACTCCCCTCACCGTTCACCACGATTTCCTGCTCACTGGTGTCCTGCGCCGCATGAACAGGCGAGAGCACGGCATTCATTGCCAGCGCCAGCAGTGAAAGAGAAAACGGTTTACGCAACGCCGCTGCGGGCGATGTCCCACGGATATCCTTGCCAGAAGTTGTCATTATTTAACCTGTTGAATGTTGTTGTTTTATGTAATGCAGTCACTTTAATAGGAATGCTAATGATAATTATTTGCTTTATTATATGCAGGTGGTTTTGTCAATGAAATGTAAGTAAATGTATATTTATCGTGATTCAGCACAATGGTGTACTCCCCGGCGGCAAACGCGGTATATGTCGCGAGCGCGCAGGGTTATAAGGACGTCAATGGTTGCGTGCTTTATCAGCTGGACTTAACAACGCTCGCCACGAAAGGTGAACCCCCACCCACTCCGTATTTCACTCAATTAAAAAAATAGCCATCCTGGTACGGATGGCTACTCTTTAAATATCTCGAGCAGTAATAAGTCACTAAAAATAAAACGCGTTGGAATGATGGGGACGTGTGGATGCACTCATTAAGCAAATCGTGGCTGGTTGACACCTCAAAAGCTTAAGGAATACAAAAACTTTATTTATCCGGGAGATAACTGATGAAAATTACCGATTTTGTTTATTCCGCCCTGATTGGTCTTGTCGCCAGCTGCCGTTCCATGACGCCGATGGCGGCCATTGCTGCAGCACGCCTTAGTGGGCGCGACACCTCGGGCAAGCTCTTGCTGCTGGACCGTCCGCTATTCAAATTTGGCGCATTAGCGATGGGTGCAGGTGAACTGTTTGGCGACAAGATGAAGTCAGCGCCAGACCGCACCGTCTTTTTGGGTTTGTCCGCACGCGTGGCCAGCGCAGGGATTGCGGGTGCCGCGCTGGCACCCAGAGGAGAAGAAAAAATCGGGGCCGCTATCGCCATCTCTGCCGCGGTGCCAATGGCCTATGTCACGCTTGCGGCACGCAAAAAAGCGATGGCAGAGATAGGGCAGACCCGAAGTGGCCTGATTGAAGACACGCTTATCGTCGCCCTTGGGGCAGCGGTGGTCTTCCTGGCAACGCGCCCAGACCGGAATTAAATGTCTCCTGACAGGGAGTGTGTACCTGACTTCTAAGCACTTTTACCCAGGAGCGAACATCGTTAACATAGTTAGCAATCGTCACCGCATTCGCATCCTCTACGGCCATTGCGCTAGCGAACATTCCACATTTGTCGATACGACGCGTTGCAAAGCCTTTTGCAGCCAGGCCTTCAGCAAGAAGTGGGTAAGGCGATGCATTCACACCAGGCGGGTTGTTTCCATCCCGATCGGTCGGCCCGAAGCCCGGAACGATTAGAACAACAGCGGTTATCGCCTGACTGATACCGCCAACGTGTATGGCCCGTTTAGAGGTTTGCGGGCCTCCTTGCCCGCTAAATTAAAACGGTGCCGTCGCGGAGGTGCGAATGGAATAGCCCAGAGGAAGTGCATCATCCTGGTCAATATCTATTACGCTCATCACTCTGTCATCCATACCGACGTGACGCCCCCTTAACATCTGTGCTTTTTCCGGTTGCTCCGCTAATTCGTATGCCTGCGCCAGATCGCGTCGCCAGTTGACATTCCATGGGCAGGCCTGGTGTCCCTTTTCCATGTGCGCAATGCCATCAGCCAGATGCCCTTTACGCACGCAAATCAGGCCCACCATGAAATGCGCGGTCGCGTGTTCGGGCACGTGGTGCAGCAGGCGCCTGAAGAGCATTTCGGCTTCATCAAGCTTCCCCTGACGATAGTGGGCAATGCCATCGGTCTGCATGCCGGGTACGGGCAAGCTCACCATTTCGATAGGTTCATGCACGATCTTCGCGTTAGTCCCCGCAATCAGCGGCGATAGAAAGTCCGCGTAACGTCGCCAGCGTTCACGTGCAGTCTGATAGATAGGCTGACGCACCTGCCACACGCTGGCTGTCTTGACCGGTCTGTTCAGCTCAGAGGTGTCGAGCACCTGCGGCTCCCATTGCACGCCCACGTATTCCAGCATGCGACGCGCCTCGCGCTCCGGCTCAGAGACCACGTCTTCATAGCGCACCTCAAGAATGTCGCCAGGGAACAGCTGGTTCCAGTGGTGCATCATAAGGTTGTGGTCGGCCAGTTGTTCGCCAATCCACCGCAGGTCATAGGCGAAGCCCATCCCGCCGTGCCTGGCCGCGTAGTCGGTGAAGTAATTGGAGATAGCGATGTCGCGAGGGTCGCGTCGCACTGAGATTATCCGCGCGTTCGGGAACAGCAGCTTGATAAGACCAATGTTCTCGAAATTGTGTGGCAGCTTGTCCACCACATGCCGGACTTCAGACGCATTTTCGGGCAAGGTTTCCCGCAGCTCCTTAAGCAGGCTGGCGGTGATACCCGCCACGACATCGGCCGACAGATCGTCCACACAATCCGGGTAATGACGTCCTGAACCCGTATGACGTTCCCAGCGTTCCAGCCGGGCGATCGTACTGGGGATCACCCCCAGTTCGCCCGCGCCGTGGATTTGGCTGTGTCCCGCCAGGATCTGTTCGACAAGCGTGGTCCCGGAACGCGGCATACCCAGTACGAACACCGGCAGCGTTGAATCGTTGCCGATGCCGACACGGTGTTCGTAGAGCGAACGGCTGAACGCGTGACGGATACGCGCGCTGCCCTGCCGGTGCGAAACCGGGTCGTAGCGCAGAAGTGCGCGGCTGGCCGCATTGGCGTCATTGGCCAGGGTGAAGGCTATGGTGTAGTCCTTGCGCTTTTCCCAGGCCGCAGCCAGTTGCAGCAGCAATCCAGGCTGCACCGGGCCGGACAGGCCAGGCCGTCGGGCCAGGGTTTCCAGGCGAATCAACGTTTCGTCGTCTTGCGGAAAACGTCGGGCGTTAATCAGTGCCGCATGACCGCGTGCCGGGTCGACAGCCAACACCTGCTCGAACAACCCGACCGCCTCGTCGATGCGCCCCAGTTGCATATACAGCTGCCCCAGCCCCTGCAGGGCGGGTACCAGGTGCGGATACGCTTGCAGTACCTCGAGGTATCGCGCCTCAGCCCCACTGTAGTGCTGCTCCTGCGCATCTGCCCCGGCGAGTGCCACTTGCGCCTGGGCCAGCCACTGGCCGATCTGCCCGGCGTCCATAGCGGGTGATGGCGTCAGCGCCCCGGCCTCCTCGATAGCCTGTTCAGCCATCTGACGCGCCAGCGCCGGATGTCCCTGAGTGGCGACGCTGGCCAGCTTCAGGCGCAAAGGCAGCGTCTTGTTTTGCTGCTGTCCGGCCAGATGGATGGCACGGTGCAGCAATGAGATAGCCTGAGGCAGACGCCCCTGTAACTCCGCCAGTTCAGCCTGCTGTTGATACAGGTCCGGCTGTTCCGGGTAATACCGCAGACCACGGCGCAGCGCATCCTCGGCCTGGGCATGGCGTCCACGCTCGGCCAGACGCTGAGCATAGCCGGTCAGCAGGCCGCAATAATCGTCCTCAGCCAGTTCAGCATGGCGTGACTCCAGCCAGGTTTCAGCGCGGGCGTTGTCGTCACGGGCCAGCCACAGCTCCAGGCGCAGGCCGCGCAGCTGTTGGTCGTGCAGAGCCGCCTGCGGTGCAGGCCAGTGCTCCCGTTCGCCTGCCCAGAAGAGGTCGGCGGCGGCCAGCGTCTCCTCGGCCTGCGGCAAATTCTCCCGTTGCAGATGGAGACGCAGCAGTTGCTGATAAACGTCCACGTCGGGTTGCAGGCGCAGACTGCATTCATACAGGGGGATAGCCTCCTCCCCCCGCTGACGCTGCACATAACAGGCAGCCAGACGCGCCAGCAAAAGCGCGTGGTCTGGCGCCTCTGTGCGGGTGGCTTCCAGCAGCGCCTGCGCCGCGTCACATTCCCCAAGCAGCAGGTGTACGGCGGCCAGGTCGACACGAGCGTCGACCTCCAGTGCCGCCGGGACCAGCCCCGCCAGCGCCTGGCGGACCGCCTCTGGCTGGCCCAGATGGGCCTGGGCCAGATGGGCCTGGGCCAGATGGGCCTGGGCCAGAGCCAACAGCACCTGTTCTGCCGGTGAAATCACCGGCAGGCTATAACAGGCCTCATGCAGCGCGTCGAACTCCCGCATGTCGACCAGACGGCGTAGCAACGTCAGAGAACCTGTCATGGCAGCGCCAGCCCTTGTGAGGTGAGGAGGCCAGCAGGCATCGCCGGCAGATACGCCTGAGCAAACGAATTGTCCTCATTCGGGTTTTGGGCCCATGAGCCGGTCCAGAGATCCGCGCTATAACCACCACGATAGAATTGGCCGTTAGCATCAACACCGGCGGCGTTATAAGCAGAAAACGAAGTAGAGAACCCCGCCAACCAGTTAACGGCATTGCCACCGTGATTCATATTCATCACGGGATCGCCATACTGTCCCCGAACATCACTGCCCGTGCCCACCAGCACAATCTTGTCGTCCTGGCTCAGATTCTGCGCCCCCGACCACATCTCGTTGCTGTCCAGCCCAGCCAGCGAACCGTAATTGCTGTTGACCTGGATATAGATGGTGTACGCGGTATTGGCATCAAAGACGCGCCCGTTGTGATCGGAGCTTTGGCCCGTCGTCAGGTCGAATACCACAATGGACGGATCCCCCATCCCGGCGGAAACGGTCGTGAAATTCAGCCCCGTCGAGGTGCTGATCCCGGCATAGTCATTGCCTGCCGTATCGTGCAGCGCTGTGCTGTCGATCTGGACGTGGTAGTTTGCGCCTGCCGCCAGATCCGTTGTCGGGTTCACCGTCACCGTGTTGCCGCTGATGCTGACCTGCGAACTGTCGGTGATGTCGATAACCTTATTCAGACTGCTGTTGCTCTCGTTGACGAGGGTGATATGGCCGCTGCCGGCCTGCACATCCTCGCTGAAGGTCAGCGTGAGATTCGCGCCCGTGGCAACGCTGCCGCCGTTGTCCTGCGGCGTGCTGCTGGTGAGCATCGGCGCAGTGTTGTCTACCGTCAGGCCGGTGCTGTCCGCCGCAGTCGCCATGCCGTGGTTCGCCGTGGTGACCGTGACGGCGACGTTGCGACTGTCTACGTGGTTAATGGCACCGGCGGTGAGGGTGTATTGCGCCGTGTATTTCCCATCGCCCGCGATGGCATCCCCGTGGGTGCCATCGTCCCAGGCGGTCGTCGGCGTGCTGGCACCAAACTGGCTGAAATCCATGGTGACGCTGGTTACAGCGCTGGTGTTGGCGTCGCCGCTGGCGGAGTTGTCCCACACGGCGGTAACGGTGTCGCCGACCTTGTAGGTACTGCCGTCTGCGCCACCTGGCATGGAGGTGATGGCGATATGGGCATCGGTCACTGTCGGTGCCACAGGCGCATTCAGGCCGATCTGGTAGATATCACCCACTGCGTAGCCAGTCTTGCCATCATCGAGTGGATCGGTATCAAACAGGACAGAATAAGTGATGTCATAGCCGCCCGCACCGTCGGAGACGATCCGCGGGTTATACAACTGCCCGCCCTGAGGCACCGTGATACCGCTGTCGGTCACGTCACTGGTCAGCTCGCCGGTGGTTTTGGAGATGGTGACCTGGCTCAAGCCGCCGTTACCGTCAGGGAACACAAACACCAGATCCGTGCCATTGTCATAAGCCGTGGCCGATCCCGCCAGATAGCCGTTGATGTACCACGCCAACCCGGTATGGGTCTCTGTGTCCATCGCGCCAACGTCCACAGCGTGATAGCTCTGGGTCCCCATGTTATAGACGGGATTGCTCTGGACGTTGGTGGTGATCAGCGTGCCGTTGTTGTTGTAGAGCGTGACCTCCCAGACCGGGGAACGGTATTCCTGGCTAAAGACCGCAAAACCGCCGTCGAACGCAATGACGTTGGTCGGAGAGCCCTGCCCGTCATTCCAGTTAACGCGTTGCCAGGTGGTGTCGCCGTCGAAATTGGCCAGCGTGCCGTTTTCATCGAGCTTGAAGATGAAAGCACCGAGAGGCGTGCTGGTCGCCGACTGACCCGGCGTGCCGATCCAGTCGTAGACCTCGGAGGCCAGGACATAGCTGCCATCGCTCAGTGCGGTCAGTACACCTGGCGTCAGCTGGAATTTCATCAACTGGACTGCCGGAGGAGCGACGCCGCCGAAGTTTTGAGTTGCGCTGTTGCCACCGATCAGGGTCTGCGCGCCCTGGGTGAAGCTGGATCCGCTGCCGTTATAGTGGAAGACAGAGACGGCCTCCTGCTGGTCGGTCCCGGGGCCGTATGTCTGGTAAGCGATCGCGAAATCACCGCCATTCGCGCTGCTCTGCGCGGCAATGGTGACGCCTTGGCCAGGTGACGCCAGTGTGTCGCTGGATTGCAGGTTGCCATTGTTGTCATAGATAGCGTAGTGGACGCTATGGTCAGTCCAGCTAAGGGCCTCCACCTGCGACCAGGCCACGACGAAGCCGCCGTTGGCGAGCGCCTTGATCTGCGTATCCTGCATGGTGTAGCCGGCGGGAACGCTGATGTCCAGGGTCTTGACGACGTTGTTGTTCGCGTCCAGCACCCTGACGACGCCGTCGTACAGCGCGCCGGTCGGTTCGCCGGTAAGATTGTCGCCGCCGATCTGTCGCATGTACTCCATGACCGTGTAGCCGTTACTCAGCTTCTCCAGGCCGACGTTGACCGTCATCTGGGTGGCGGTGTCGGTGGTACTGCCCGAGACCATCGCGCTGCCATCAAGGTTGTTACCGACTGCCACCTCAACGGTAACGGTCTGGCTGCTGTGGTTGCCCGCCGCATCGGTGGCGGTCACGACCAGGTTATAACTGCCAGCCACGGCGGCGCTGTTCAGGGTGACGACGCCGGTGGTGGCGTTGATGTCGAACCAGCCGAGGCTGTCCTGATCCAGGCTGTAGGTGACGGCGTTGGCATCGCTGGCGTTGGCGTCGTACACCTGGGTGCCCGCCGCTGCGCCGCTGGTGAGGGTGGTGCCGGTAGCAGTCGCGCCGCCTGCAATAACAGGTGCGGAGTTATCCACGATCACGCTGCTGCCGGAGATAGCGGAGACATTGCCAGACGCGTCCACGGCGTAAGCGTGGTAAGTGCCGTCGACAAGGCCAGTCAGCGCCAGCGTAGAGCCGGTATTAGCCGTGACGGTAACGCTGTTCACCAGATTGTCGGCAGCACTGGTCAGGCTGTTCAGATCCGTCACCGTCACGCTGTCGCTGACCAGATATACCGTGCCAGTTTCGGTGCTCTGCACGCTGACCGTCTCGCTGCTGTTCTCCACGCCATCCGCGTCACGGATAAGCGTGGCGGTCGGCGGCGTGGTGTCGACGACGTTATAGGTAACGGTCTGCGTGGTCTGATTACCGGCGGCATCGGTGGCGGTGACAATGAATTGCGCACCGCTGGCCTTGGCTGGGCTGGAGATCAGCGTTACGACGCCGGTGCTGGCGTTGATGCGGAAGTGCTGGGTGTCGTTCAGGCTGTAGGTGACCCCGTGCGCGTCGGTGGCGGCAGCGGTGTAGACCGTGTCGCCAGCGACGGTGCTGTCCGTAATGTCGGCGGCGGTGGCCGCGCTGGTGAAGACAGGGTCGACGTTATCCACCATCACGCTGCTGCCGGAAATGACCGACAGATTGCCTGCCGCATCAACAGCCCAGGCATGGTAGGTACCGTCAGCGAGGTTGGCTGCGGAGATCGCTGCAAGGGTATTGGCGGTAACGACAGTGCTGGCCCACTGGTCGCTGGCCGCGCCGGTAATGTCGCTAAGCTGACTGACCACCACTGTGTCGTTGACCAGATAGACGGTGCCGCTTTCGCTGCTTTGCACGGTCGCGTGGCCATCATGGTTCAGCACGACGAGGTTTTCGTAGGTGCTGCCGTCGGCGTTAAATTTCTGCACATACAGGTTGAAGTTAAAAATACCGTTGGCAGGATTGAAAGCGTACCAGGTCACCATGTATTCGCCGTCTGCACCGACGGCGGTGACTTGTGGGTATTGGTCAATCGCGCCGCCGGACGCTTCCAGACGCACGATATCGCCTACCGCGACACCGCTGGCATTGAATTTCTGCACATAGATGTCCGGGCTCGAGCCGCTATTACCCATCCAGGTGACGACGTAGCCGCCATCACCCAGCGCCGTGATGCGCGGGTTTTCGTCGTAGTTATTGCTCGTATTGTTATGCGGTGCATCCAGTTGCACGACAGCGCCCACTTTGCTGCCACCCGCAGTGAACTGCTGCACATAGACAGAGTAATCCCAGGAGCCGTTGGTGGTGTCGTATTCCATCCAGGTGATGGCGTAGCCACCGTCGGCCAGCGCGGCAACATACGGATAGGTATAGTTGCCACCGTTACTGCCGTTGCTCAAGCCGTCCAGTTCGACGGGGGTGCCGACTATAGCGCCAGTAGCATCGAACTGCTGCACCCAGGTGCTGCTGTCGTAATTCGAGCTGTTGTAGTCGAAGCCCGACCAGGTGACGACATAGCCGCCGCCAGTCAGCGCCGTGATCTGCGGCTGGGTTTCGTAGCTGGAACTGTTTCCGGTGGTGCCATCCAGCACCACCGGGGGGGAACCGGTGCCGGTAGCGTCGAACTGCTGCACGTAGATGTGGTAATCGCCGGAGGTATACCCCTGCCAGGCCACCACGTAGCCGCCGTTGTCCAGCACGGTGATCTGCGGGCTGGCATTGCTATAAGAGCCAGGCACCACCAGTGGCACGGTGTTGCCCACGGTGACACCGGCGTCGTCAAAGCGCTGCACGTACACGCCGTCGCTGCCGCTGGTGTACCAGGTCACGATATAGCCGCCATCGGCCAGCGTCGCGATCTGCGGGGCGATGTCCTGCGCAGAAGCGTACCCATCCAGTTTGACGGCTGCGGACAGGGAGATGCCGTCAACGTTGAACAACTGCGTATAGATGCTGGTGTCGTTGCTGCCATCGTTCTGGCCGATCCAGGCCACGGCGTAAGCCCCGGCATCATTAATGGCTGTCACGCTGACAACACTGTCTGACCAGTTGTAGAACGAGTTGGTCGCACCTGATGCGAGCTGTACGGCATCACCCAGCGCCACACCCTGAGCGCTGAGGCGCTGCGCATAGATCCCGTAGCTGCCATTGTTGTTGCCTGCCCATGTCACCAGGAAGCTGCCGTCACCCAGCGCGGTGGTGTCAAAACCGTTGGGGTAAGTGGAGTAGGTCGCCGGGCTTAACATGACTGGCCCCGACGAGCTGCCGTCGAGGGTGACAGTCGGTGCGATTTCGTCCACATCGGTGACATTGACGGTAAGGGTCTGCGTGGTTGCGTGACCCGCGGCGTCAGTGGCAACGACGTTGAAGGTGTATTGCGGCACGTGGGTGCCTTCATAGTCGGGGCTGGTATTAAAGGTGACCGCACCCGTTGCAGCGTCGATAGTGAAATACTGGGCGTCTGCGCGACCAGGCTCGTCAGCCAGGCTATAGGTGACATGCTCGCCACCGTCGGCGGCGTCATTGTCAAAGGCCTGTGCGGTATAGATGGCGGTGCTGGCGGCGGTATTCTCAGCAACGCTCACCGTGGCGCTGGCATAGCTGTCGCTGCTGTTGCCGGTGGTGAAGCTCGGGGCCTGCTCATCAACGTTGTTGATGCCCAAGGTGACCGTCCGGTCGCTGGCATTGCCGGCCGCATCGGTGGCGACAACGGTAAAACTGTAGCTGGCTTTGTTTTCAAAATCCGGGTTGCCGGTCAGGGTGACCGCGCCGGTGATCGGATCAATCGTCAGATCCGCGTCGCCGCCCGCTTTCAGTGAGAAGGTAACGCCGTTGCTGATATCGCCGGTGTCGGTCGCCGTGGCGGTGTAAATCACCTGCCCGGCACCGCTGTTTTCGTTGATTGCGGTAGCGGTGGTGCCGCTGGTGATGGTCGGGGCAACTTCATCGAGGTTGTTGATCCCCAGGGTCACCTTCTGGCTGCTGGCATTGCCCGCCGCATCGGTGGCCACCACGGTGAAGCTGTAGCTGGCTTTGCTCTCAAAATTCGGGTTGCCGGTCAGGGTGACCGCGCCGGTGGTTGCATCAATAGTCAGGTCCGCGTCGCTGCCCGCTTTCAGTGAGAAGGTAACGCCGTTGCTGATATCGCCGGTGTCGGTGGCCGTGGCGGTGTAAATCACCTGCCCGGCACCGCTGTTTTCGTTAATTGCGGTAGCGGTGGTGCCGCTGGTGATGGTCGGGGCGACCTCATCGAGGTTGTTGATCCCGAGTGTAACAACCTGGTCGCTGGCATTACCGGCCGCATCGGTGGCGACAACGGTGAAGCTGTAGCTGGCTTTGTTCTCAAAGTCCGGGTTACCGATCAGGGTGACCGCACCGGTGTTCGCATCAATAGTCAGGCCCGCATCGCTGCCCGCTTTCAGGGAGAAGGTGACGCCGTTGCTGATATCGCCGGTATCGGTGGCCGTGGCGGTGTAGATCACCTGCCCTGCGCCGCTGTTTTCGTTAATCGCCGTGGCCGTCGCGCCGCTGGTGATCGTCGGCGCAACTTCATCGAGGTTGTTGATCCCCAGGGTCACCTTCTGGCTGCTGGCATTGCCCGCCGCATCGGTGGCCACCACGGTGAAGCTGTAGCTGGCTTTGTTCTCAAAGTCCGGGTTGCCGATCAGGGTGACCGCGCCGGTGGTGGCATCAATAGTCAGGCCCGCGTCGCTGCCCGCTTTCAGCGAGAAGGTAACGCCCCCGCTGATATCCGCCGTATCGGTCGCGGTGGCGGTGTAGATCACCTGCCCCGCGCCGCTGTTTTCGTTAATCGCGGTAGCGGTGGTGCCGCTGGTGATGGTTGGGGCGACTTCATCGAGGTTGTTGATACCCAGCGTCACCGTCCGGCTGCTGTGGTTGCCGGCCGCATCGGTGGCGACAACGGTGAAGCTGTAGCTGGCTTTGCTCTCATAATCCGGGTTGCCGGTCAGGATGACCGCGCCAGTGATCGGATCAATCGTCAGATCCGCGTCGCTGCCCGCTTTCAGGGAGAAGGTGACGCCGTTGCTGATGTCGCCGGTGTCGGTGGCCGTGGCGGTGTAGATCACCTGACCGGCACCGCTGTTTTCGTTGATTGTCGGGGCGGTTGTACCGCTGGTGATCGTCGGGGCGACCTCATCGAGGTTGTTGATCCCGAGTGTAACAACCTGGTCGCTGGCATTACCGGCCGCATCGGTGGCGACAACGGTGAAGCTGTAGCTGGCTTTGTTCTCAAAGTCCGGGTTACCG